>NZ_VKGC01000003.1:0-135056 GCF_007280785.1 Helicobacter mehlei | reverse complement strand
TATTTTTTGTCGCTTTTCATCTGCTCGATGGCTTTGCGGTAGCGATCCACATGGGAATGGCTAATTTGCTTGAGCAAATCCTGCATCACACCTGCATACATTTCGGTTAAAATTTTGTGGATTGCCTTATCGGTATTTTCTTCACGCTCACTTGTGGCTTCAACACGGGGACCAGAGAAACCTCCCGAGTTTGTGTTGCGGTAAGTGTAGGTGTGTCTAAAGGCTTGGTAAGTGCCCACATTCACACCAAAGTTATGGATGATCCGTCCAGTTTGGGGCTCATAGAACTTGAAAAATAGTGCGCCGGCACTTTGATCGACCAATTCATCAGCATTATCGTTCTCCGGATCGTCCAAATCAATTTTCACATCTTCAAGGACACCTATCCAGCCGGTTAAATCCAACACAGCCCAAACCTTGTGCTTTTCTTCATCTGTGAGTTTGTCCCTTGTGTCCAGCAACTCTACATCATAACCCATTCTTTGGTAAATTTCTTTGACCTGCCCAACCAAAGCTGTTTGGAAGTCTTGGATATGGGATTTGAGATTGTCGGTTGATTGGATGTGGGGGATAAGAATACCAATTACATGGTGGTTAGCCGGTTCTTGTTGGATATTAAGGGGATAAGAAAAATGTAATGGCGTCTCACCTTGTGCATGGACAGCTTTTGAGGTTGAAGCATGCCCCACCTTGTGGGGTCCGCCCTCTGTGGCACAGCCCACAATCAATGCGCCCATAAGCCCCGCCAGCATAACACTCTTTGTTGTCTTGTTCATCAAAACTCCTCTAAAATGTAAGTAAATAGGATTGATTCTATCGTAAAAAAAATAACAAATAGCTAATTTACCCCCCTTTTGTTAAAAATACACGCCTAAATAGGCAAGACGCGGATATGTTCGTCTAGGTGATCTTGCAACATGCCCTCAATGGCAAAGAGAGTCCCTGTGGTTGCGCTGGCGCACCCATCGCATGCGCCCATGTAGCGGATATAGACATCCACAAATCCCCCACCCTCCTTGATGTCCAAAATCTCCAAATTCCCCCCATCCATCATCAACATTGGGCGGATATGCGTATCAATGGCCTGATCGATGGCGCGCACTTTTTGCACCATGGTCATATCGCTAAAGGCTAGGCTACCCTCCAAAGATTTTTGCGCTTGGCTTTTGAGTTTCTCCTCTTCCATCTCAGCGCGCACCTCTTTTAAAATATCCACCAAGTAATATTCTCTAGCTTCATGCCCACCCGGGCGCACACAGCTTTTGCAAAAACCCCCAGCTTTGGTGTAGTTGGTGATCTCCTCGACACTTTTGAGATCATTGAGTTTAATAACTTCTTTAATTGTGCCCAAACTCACACGCGCACACTCGCACACAATGATCTCATCTTCAAAATCAGCAACATCTTTGCCCAAATACTGCCCGGCTGCTTGTTTGATCACATCATAAGCCATCACCGAGCAGTGCATTTTTTGCCCGGGCACAGCCGGCACATCAGGATGATCGCGCAAATTCCGCTCCACATCTAAGTTGGTGATCTTGACCGCCTCTTGGACACGTTTGCCCAAACACAGCTCCACCATCATATCCGAGCTAGCAATGGCTGTCCCACACCCAAAGCTTTTAAACTTGGCATCAATGATTGTGTCGCTCTTTTCATCCACCAGCCAATACAGGCGCACCGCATCCCCGCAAGCTTCTGCACCATAATCAGCTACAATGAGCCTAGCCCCCCTAGCTTTAGCATCCTCCTCTGTGAGCACGCCTAAATGCGTGGGATTATCCATGCGTCTGCTCACCTCGTTAGAATAAGCATCCCACAACGCCCCACCTAATAAGTTATTCTTTGCCATACAATCTCCTTAATTTAAGCCATAAGAGCTAGAAATATTGCGCAATCGTTTCACTGCTTTTTTAAACACCTCAATGGTACGATCAATCTCTTGGATTGTGTTAAAACGGCTGAGTGAAAACCGCACAGCCGTGTGTGCCAGCTCCACGTCTGCTCCAATGGCGACCATGACTGGATTGGCCTTGAGATCCTCACTAGCACACGCGCTCCCGGTAGAAGCGGCGATATTAGCACGATTCAAATCCCACAACATCGCCTCGCCCTCAATCCCACGCACGCTCACCAAAGTGGTATTAGGCACGCGTTTGATGCGATCTCCAATCACAGAAACATCTTTGATCTCCAGCAGGGCATCTTCTAGCTTGTCTCTTAGTCCTCCAACCACTTCCCTTTCATAGTCCAAATTTTGTTGGGCTAACTTCATCGCCTCTCCCATACCAATGATATAGGGTACATTGAGAGTCCCGCTACGCCTCCCGCGCATGTGCTCTCCTCCATGTAAAAGGGGGGTGAGATCCACGCCCGATCTGATGTAGAGCCCCCCCACGCCCTTGGGACCATGGAACTTGTGTGCCGAAAAAGAGAGAAAATCCACTTGGGCTTTTTGCACATCCACCGGGATCTTCCCGATGGCTTGCACCCCATCGCTATGGAACAACACGCCTCTTTGCTTACACACTTGCCCGATCTCCTCAATGGGGAAAATCAAGCCCGTTTCATTATTAGCCCACATCACGCTCACTAAAGCAGTTTTATCCGTGATCGCCTCCGCTACTTGGCTAGCCGCAATTGTGCCATGCTCGTTAATGGGCAAATAGGTAACCCGCATGCCCACACTCTCTAAAAACTCACAAGTGGCATGCACGGCTGGGTGTTCAACTTCTGTGGTGATAATGTGATCCTTGCCATGTTTGAGATAAGCATCAAAATACATCGATTTGAGCACCCAATTATTGCTCTCAGTGGCACAGGAAGTGATGATAATATCATCCTCGTTATTGGCGTGTATGCCCTCATAGAGTTTATCTAGGGCTTGGGTGATTATCGGGTGGGTTTCTGTGCCAAACTTATGCAGGGAATTGGGATTGCCATAGTGCTTACAAAAATAAGGCTCCATCATGTTTTCCACTAAAGGATCAACCTTGGTCGTGGCATTATTGTCTAAATAAATGCGATCTTGCATAAACATATCCTATCGGTAATTTGGTGAGTTTGTTGGAAAAATCACTCTCATAGTTTGACGATAATACACGCCTATCCTTTCCCCAAGCTTAAGGAATTTGCATCATCTCAATGAGTTGCTGGATACTCTGCTGGCTATCCACAATTTCTTCCTCCTCTTGTGCCATAAAAGCCCCCATGCTCTCCTTTTTATCCATCGCTTCATCCAGTTCGCTATCAAACCCGCGTTGGTAGGAGCCAATGCGGATCAAAACCTCATTTTCTTTGAGCAAGGCATGGAGTTTGCGGAATTTGCGGGCTGCCATATTGTGCTCATGGCTACTCACTTCCTTACTCACCCTAGAAGCAGAATTTAAAATATTAATGGGTGGATAAATCCCGTGATCGGTTAGTTCGCGACTGAGCACAATATGCCCATCTAAAATACTGCGGGATTGATCGGCGATTGGGTCGCTCAAGTCATCACCCTCCACCAAAACGGTGAAAAAAGCCGTGATAGAACCTTTGTTTTGTTCCTTGCCTGCACGCTCCATCAGCTGGGGTAAAAGCGTCAAGGCGGAAGGGGGGTAGCCCTTGCTGGTGGGGGGTTCGCCCAAGGCTAGCCCAATTTCACGTTGCGCCATCGCAAAACGCGTTACTGAATCCATCATGAACAAGACATCATGCCCTTGATCTTTAAAATATTCTGCCACGCTCATGGCACAAAAAGCCCCGTATTTGCGCATCAAGGGCGAATCATCACTGGTGGCCACCACCAACACGGTATTACTCAGATCACCTTGTAAGTTCTTGTGGATAAATTCGGGAATCTCACGCCCACGCTCCCCAATTAGGGCAATGACCTTAATTGAGGCACTGCACCCGCGCACAATCATGCCCATCAAAGTGGATTTTCCCACCCCGCTACCCGCAAAAATCCCCATTTTTTGCCCTTTGCCACAGGTGAGCAGACCATCAATGCTTTTCACCCCCACGCCAAACATTTCGTCGATGATTCCGCGTTGCAAAGGTTTCATGGGCGCAACCATCACGGGCGCATAAGCACTAGCCCCTACAAACCCCAAGTCATCTAAGGGATTACCCAAAGGATCAAGCACCCGTCCCAACAAAGCCTCTCCCACCGGGAAGCTCAAACCCTCCTTGACAAACAACACCCGATCGCCCACTCTGCACCCCTCCACAAAGGAAAAGGGTGCAAAACCAAACTGGGCTTGTTCCACCAAAACTACCATCCCCAAGCATTCCTTACCATCATTGCGCTCGGCTTTCACCACATCGCCTACAGAGGGCAAGAAACCCTTGACAAAAACCATGTTGGGTAAAATTTTGGTGATCACGCCATAGCGGGGCGATAAATCCCGACTGAGTTGTAACCTAGCTTTGAGGGCTCCTAAAGACATCGGCTCTCCTTGGGGCTTAATTTTGGATTAACACAGATTGCGCTAAAATAAAAGCTTATGATTATACTTTAAATAGACTTCAAGGAGTTCTAATGGATGTGGAAGCTAAGAGGCTGGATAGTGCTAATGCTAGTGTGTGCGCCAAGCCTTCAATGCAAGATTTTGAGGAGAAATCCCAAAAAATCGCCAGAAAAATCGCCAAAAGTGCTAAACTAGATGGATTTAGAAAAGGCAAGGTCCCCCTAGACATTATCAAACAACGCTACCAAAGCCACATTGAGCAAGAATCCCAAAAAGAGCTCCTAGATGAGATTTTGAAAGAGGGGCGCGCACAGCTCAAGATAGAACTGCGGGATTTAATTGGTAACCCTGCGGTAGTCAAATTTGACAAACAAGCCGTGCATTTTGATATTGAGATTGACATCGGTTTGAGACCCCAAATTGACTTGTCCGCTATTAAAGACTGCGTGCCTACCTTTTCGCTCAAGGAGATTGAAGAGAGCGAAATTGAAGAGAGGTTGCAGACCTTAGCCAAAGAGCGGGCTACCTTTTCAGATGCCCCTACAGATAAAAAAGTTGAAAAGGGCGATGGGGTGGTGCTTGATTTTGAGGGCATGCTTGAGGGCAAACCTTTTGAGGGCAACAAAGCACAAAATTTTGCTTTGATTGTGGGCGAAAACCGCTTGATTCCCGGGTTCGAGAAACAGCTTGTAGGCATGAAAGTTGGGGAGGAAAAATATTTTCCCGTGCTCTTTCCCAAAGATTATGCCAATGCCAACTTGGCGGGTAAAGAAGTGTCTTTTTATGCCAAATTGCATAAAATCCAAATCCGCCATATCCCTAAGATTGATGATGACTTCATCAAAAGCGTTTTAAATCAAGAAAAAGAGCCCACCCTAGAGTTGCTCAAGCAAAAAATCAAAGAACAGCTTTTTACAGAGGCTAAAACCCGCCTTTATAATCAAGAGCTCAAGGAAAAGCTGATTGATAATTTGGACAAGTCTTTATCTTTTGACCTGCCTAAAACCATTGTGGAACAGGAGATGGATTTAGCCTTGCGCCAAGCCTTGCAGAGCATGGACCAAACTGCTATTAAAGAACTCCAAGACAATCCTAGCAAGGTCCAAGAAAAGCGCGAGGGTTTCAGAGAGAGTGCCCAAAGGAGTGTGAAAGTAACTTTCATCATAGACGCACTAGCCAAGCAAGAAAATGTCCAAGTCCAAGATAATGAGGTCTTCCAAACCCTCTACTACGAAGCGTTAATGACCAACCAAAACCCCCAGCAACTCATCGAGCACTACCAAAGAAATAATATGCTCCCAGCGGTGAAAATGGCGATGGTGGAGGATCGGGTATTGACCTTTCTTTTAGATCAACAATTGCCCAAGGCGCAAGCATGAATTATGTTCCCTTTGTGATCGAAAAAACAGGACGGGGCGAGCGTAGCTATGATATTTATTCGCGCTTGCTCAAAGATCGCATTGTTTTGCTGAGTGGGGAGATCAACGATGCGGTGGCAGCGACCATCGTTGCGCAGTTACTCTTTTTGGAAGCAGAAGACCCTGAAAAAGATATTAATCTTTACATCAACTCTCCGGGTGGGTCGGTTACCAGCGGGTTTAGCATTTATGACACCATGAACTACATCCACCCGGATATTTGCACCATTTGTATTGGGCAGGCGGCTTCTATGGGGGCGTTTTTACTCAGCTGTGGGACTAAGGGCAAACGCTTTTCTTTGCCCCATTCGCGTATCATGATCCACCAACCCCTAGGGGGTACACAGGGGCAGGCCACTAACATTGCCATTTACACCAAAGAGATTTTACGCTTGAAAGGCACTTTAAATCAGATCATGGCGGATAATACCGGGCAATCCTTAGAAAAGATCGAACAAGACACTGATCGCGACTTCTTCATGAGTGCTCATGATGCCAAAGATTACGGGCTAGTGGATGAAGTCTTGGTCAAAAGCACCAAACAAGTTTAATGGCACTCGAGATTTTACACTACCCAGACAAACGCTTAAGGACCATCTCTCAGGAGGTGGTGTGTTTTGATACAGATCTACACACTCTCTTGGATGCGATGTTGGAGAGCATGCTAGAGAGCAAGGGCATTGGACTAGCGGCGATCCAAGTGGGCGTGCCCAAGCGTATTTTGATCATCAATTTACCCCGAGAAGATGAGCAACAATACCCACAGGATCGCCTAGAGATCATCAATCCGGTTATCACCCACAAGGAAGGTACAATCTTGTGGAAAGAGGGCTGTTTGTCTGTGCCGGATTTTTATGAAGAAATTGAACGCAGTGCTCAGATCACCTTGAGTTATCAAGATCGCACTGGCACGCCTAAAATGCTCCAAGCCAAGGAGTTATTAAGCGTGGCAATCCAGCATGAAATGGATCACCTCAATGGGATTTTATTTGTGGATAAGCTTTCCATGCTCAAGCGCAAAAAGTTTGAAAAAGAGTTTAAAAAAACCTTAAAAATTCCGTGAATGCCCGTATCAACACCCTTTATTGCGCCACGATGTCTTGTGCCCGGGCACATATTGTGGAGGTGGAGGCGACTTTTACGCGCGCCTTACCCGCCTTTGTGATCGCTGGCTTGCCTAGTAGTGCGATCCAAGAGTCTAAACAGCGTGTCCAATCTGCTTTGCAAAATAACGGCTTTTCTTTTCCGCCCCTAAAAATCACCATCAATTTATCCCCGGCTGACTTACCCAAAACCGGGAGTCATTTTGATTTGCCCATGGCTTTATTAGTGGCTTTGCAAAAAGCCCCTTTGGAGGGCAAATGGTTTGCCTTTGGGGAGTTGGGTTTAGATGGCAAGATCAAGCATGCTACAAGTATTTTTCCCTTACTCTTAGACATCGCGATCTTAGAGCCCAATGCCCATGTGATTGTCCCCAAACCCAATCAAGAACTCTTTTCGCTCATCCCCAATCTCAATTTTTACTATGTGGAGCACCTCAAAGAAGCTCTAGAGATCATCACGCAAAAAGACCCCACACCCCATGCCTTTAAATCCCAGCTAGATTTTGAATGCTTGGAGATCAACAACCAAAAATACTACTATGTACCCACTTTTGATCTGGATTTTAGCGATGTCAAGGGGCAAGAGAGTGCTAAAGAAGCAGCCTTGATTGCCGCTAGTGGGATGCACAATGTGATCTTTGAGGGTTCTCCGGGCTGTGGGAAAAGCATGATTGCCAAGCGCATGCGCTATATTTTGCCCCCCAGCACGCTAGCTGAGATGATCGAATCGCTCAAATTACGCATTTTAAGCCAACAAGAGAGTTTTTATAGCCCCTTAAGGAGTTTTAGAAACCCCCACCAAAGTGCCTCTAAGTCCAGCATTCTAGGCTCAACCCACGCGCATAGCCCCAAGCCGGGTGAAATCGCCCTCGCCCACAATGGGATTTTATTTTTTGATGAGTTGCCCCATTTCCAAAAAAATATTTTAGAAGCTTTGCGCGAGCCGATGGAGAACAATAAGCTGGTGATTTCTAGGGTGCAAAGCAAGATCGAATACCCAACCTCATTTTTATTCATCGGGGCGATGAATCCTTGCCCATGCGGGAACTTGCTAGACCCCCATAAGCTCTGCCGTTGCCAAGAACGCGAAATCAATGCCTATAAAAACCGCCTAAGTGAGCCCTTTTTAGATCGCATTGATTTATTCGTGCAGATGAATCCCACCCAGCTTGAGGCTAAAACCAACACCTCTTCAAGCCATTACCATAGCCAAATGCTCCAAGCCTTCAAAATGCAAAAACGCAGAGGGCAACAAAAACTTAATGGCAAACTCCTAGAAAGCCAAATTGAGGAGTTTTGCATTCTCGATCATGGTGCACAGACTTTATTAGATCAAGCCACCATACGCTTTGGACTCTCAGAGAGAGCGATTCACAAAAGCAAAAAGGTGGCGCGCACCATTGCCGATTTGAATCAAAGCCCCCAAATCCACAAAGAGCACATGTTAAAAGCTCTCCAGTTTAGAAAAGTCAGCTAATATCGGCTAGCAACCTCCAAACAAGGAAAAAGCATGCAGAAGTATTATTTTAAGGGGTTGGATTGCCCAGATTGTGCCAACAAATTAGAAGCAGAGTTGAATAAACAGAGCTATGTCAAAAGCGCGCAGGTCTCTTTTAATACCAGCACGCTTTATTTAGACAGCCAAGACATCCCCCAAGCCCTATTGCTCATCAAAAAACTAGAGCCTGACATGGTGCTATCTGCCCAAGAACAAGATCGCGGCCACAATCAAGCCCACGCACGCACAGACCTGTATATTTTGCTGGGCACGATTGCGCTTTTTTTAGTTGGCGTGGTGGCTCTGCACTTTAGCCAAGTTACTTGGGTGCGCCAAGTCAGCTATGTTTTGTTGGCTGGGGTGTATGTGTTTGCGGGCAAAGATGTGTTTATAGGGGCTTTTAGAGCCATTAAAAATAGACGTTTTTTTGATGAAAATACGCTCATGCTCAGCGCGACCATTGCTGCCTTCTGTGTGGGGGCTTATGAGGAAAGCGTTTCGGTGATGGTCTTTTACTCCGCTGGGGAGTTTTTGCAAAAACTTGCCATCGCGCGTTCTAAAAAATCCCTGCAGTCTCTTTTAGATGTCGCGCCCAATTTGGCTTACATCAAACGCGCGCATGGCTTAGAACAGGTCGATCCTAAGGATTTGCAAATAGGCGATGTGGTGGTGGTGAAAGTGGGGGAAAAGGTGCCCACCGATGGGGTTGTTTTGCTTGGTGAAAGCATGCTAGATCAAAAGAGTTTAACGGGCGAGCCCTTGCCCCTCAATGTGAAAGAAAATAGCCCCATTTTGGGCGGGAGCATCAATTTAAAAGCCATGTTGGAGGTTAAGGTTACTAAGCTTTACAAAGACTCTTCGGTGGCTAAGATCATTGATTTGGTCTCTGAAGCGGTGAGCCAAAAATCCCAAACCGAAAAGCTCATCACCACTTTTGCGCGCTACTACACACCCGCTGTTTTTGGCATTGCCCTTTGTATTGCGTGCGTGCCTCCCTTACTGGGGTTTGGGAGTTTTGATGAGTGGATTTATCGGGGGCTCATCGCCTTGATGGTGAGTTGCCCCTGTGCCTTAGTGATCTCGGTGCCCTTGGGGTATTTTGGTGGGGTGGGGGCGGCTAGCAAGCATGGCATTTTGATCAAAAGCGTGCATACCCTAGAGACTCTCACGCAAGTTAAAAATATCGCCTTTGATAAAACCGGAACTTTGAGCAAGGGGGAATTTGAGGTGGTGGATGTCGTGCCAGCAGGCGATTTTTCCAAAGAAGATGTGTTGCAATTTGCCACTTGTGCGCAAATCCTCTCCACCCACCCCATTGCTGTTTCGATCCAAAAAGCCTACACCAGCACATGCCAACACCAGATCGAGGAATACCAAGAATTGGGGGGCTTGGGCGTACGGGCTAAGTGCCATGCCAATTTGATCATTGCGGGGAATGAAAAGATGTTGCGTAAATACAATATCCCGCATGAGTGTTGTTCTTTGGAGGGCACGATTGTGCATGTGGCTTCTAATGGGGAGCACATTGGCTATATTGTGGTCGCTGACACACTCAAAGAGAATGCCAAAGCGTGCTTAGAGGGGCTTAAAAAAGAGGGGATCGAGCATTTTTGTATCCTCAGTGGGGACAATGAACATGCCACTAAAGGTGTGGCCAAGAGCTTAGATTGCCCCTATTATGCTAATTTGTTGCCTGAGGAGAAGGTGGAGGCGTTCAACAAGTTCAAGCAAGCCCACAAGCACAAAAGTGCCTTTATTGGAGATGGGATCAACGATGCGCCCACTTTGGCTTTAGCAGATGTGAGCATGGGTATGGGGAGTGCTAGCCAAATTAGCAAAGAAAGTGCGGACATTGTGATCACCAATAATAATTTGGAATCCATTACCCAAGTTTTTAGAATCGCCAAAAAGACTAAAAATATCGTGATGCAAAATATCATCTTTGCATTGGGAGTCAAGGCGATGTTCATTGTGCTCGGGCTCTTTGGGGATGCAACTTTGTGGGAGGCGGTTTTTGGCGATGTGGGGGTTACACTCATCGCCTTAGCCAACTCCATGCGCACCATGCGTATTTAGGGGCTTGTTTAGTGATGGTTAGTTTTTTTTGTGTTATAATGCCCGTTTAAAAATTGCAAAGGAAAAAAATGAAGGTTTTAAAATTAGCATTGGCTTCTGGAGCTCTTTGTGTGGGGCTGAATGCCCAAACCATCGGCTTGAATGTCTTCCCCGAGTATCAAGCTAAGCCCGATCAAGAGATGTTAGACTTGGCGGGCAAGATTGAGGCGCGCAAGGTGATCGAGTATTTGAGCGAGATGAAAAACCGCTATAACAAAATGACACCCAAGCACAAGGCAGATTTTCAAAAACAATTCCAAGACAACTTGGCGAAAAACTTAGCTAAATTGAAACCAAGCGAGAGGAAACAACGCTTGGCGACCATTAAAAAAGCTTTGGCTACAAGGGAAGCAAATATCAACCATCTACGCGAGGAAGTGGATGAGGAGTATGCCTACATCGACTACTGGAAAAAGTTGCTCAACTCCGATAAGTTTGAAGAAGATTTGATTCAACATGGCTTTAACGCCCCGCTCAAACACAAATAGGTTAGCGCAGGCGTTTTTTGCGGGTTTTGGAGAGTTTGAGGATTTGGGAGGGTTGGCTAGCATAAAGTCCACGCCGATCCTCTATAATGACTTGGGCTAGCTCAAGGGCGATCTTAGGGTCGTAATTTTGGGCACTGAGATTGGCCGAAGTGCTGTAGATCACGCCCAAGCGTTCTAAATAATTTAAAGTCAAAGGGTCTTGGATCACGCGCCAAGCTTGGGATTTACGGCAAGCCAGCGTGGCTTTGGTGCGCCGTGCTAGGGCTTTGTGTTGGGGGGGCACGCGTGGGCTTAGGGCTTTGAGGCTGGGAGATACTTGCAAGAGGGGCTTGTTAGGGGGGCTGTTTTTAATAGTGTTTAATTTTTTGGCATCATAACTAAAAAAGCCCGCTGTGGTGTCGCTTTGGGCTAAGCCCACATCTTCTATAAACTCCATGCACCTCCTTTATATGGCACAATTTGACGCATATGATAACATTCTTAGGGCTTAAAGCAAGATGAGTCGCCACTCCTTAGGTGAATCATGTTAGAATCCGCGGGTTTCATGTCTTTTTACATAGCGCGATATCGCATGAAAATAAATTGGCAACCCAAAATGAGGAGTATAGATGAATCTAGGTTTTAAAATCATAGGGATCGTTTTTTTATCTCTATCCATTGTGGGATCTGTGGTTGCTTGGATCACCAGCACAAAACAGCATGATCTGCTCTCCTCTTTAGTGGAGAGTGAAAAGAAAGGGGATATGGGCAGTAGGACAGATAACCTGCGCTACACCACCCATCTAATCGAGCAAGCCATCGCGGGTTTTTATGAACTCTTGCCTAGGGAGAAAGCCCGACAAATGGCATTGGAGTATTTTGGCAAGATCAACAATGACAAGGGTATGATCTATATGGTTGTAACCGATATGGAGGGCAAGGTGCTTTTTGACCCGGTCAATCCCACCTCGGTGGGCAAGAGTGGTTTGCATTTGATGAGTGTGGATAATGTCTGCTATGTGTGTGGCTATATCAAGGAGGCAAAGGCAGGGGGGGGATACACTTACTATAAAATGCCTAAATTTGCTGGGGGCACGCCCGAGCCCAAAGTCGCCTATAGCCATTATGATCCGGTGAGTAAAATGGTGATTGTTGCTACCAGTTATTTTAGCGATATTTTAAAGGCTTCTCAACAAACCAGAAAAGAAGTCCGTGCAAAGGTGACGGAAAATCTGGGCACTTTAATTTGGTATATTGTGCTCATTGTTGTGTTTTTGATTGTGCTCACTTCTCTTTTTGTTTATTTTGGCATTATCCGACGCTTGAATCGCTTGGTTCATCGTGTCCATGAGTTTAGCTTGGGGGATCGGGATTTGACTCAGCGCATTAAAGCCAGTCGGAGCAATGATGAGATAGGTAAGATTAGCGGGAGTATCAACTACTTTGTAGAGAGCATACAGGAGTTGATTAAAGAAGTTAAGGATAGCTCCGGTGGCAGTCGGAGCATGGCTGAACAGCTCAAAATAGGGATTGATGAAACCTTGCAGATCATGCATGAGCGTACGCAGATGATCAATGCTATTAGAAAAAAAACAAATGATATTAGCATGGTGGTGAATCAATCCACAGAAGAAGCCCAAGCCAGCCAAAAGGATTTAACCGAAGTGCAAGATTTGGTCCAAACATCTAATGATTCGATCAGCAATCTCTTTGGGCAAATTACAGAAGCATCTCGAACAGAGGAAGAGCTAGCTAGTAAGGTCGAGCAACTCAGCAAAAATGCCGATAGCGTGAAGAGCATTTTACACATCATTAACGACATTGCCGATCAGACCAATTTATTAGCCTTGAATGCCGCCATCGAAGCCGCCCGTGCGGGCGAGCATGGCAGAGGCTTTGCCGTGGTGGCTGATGAGGTGCGCAATTTGGCAGGTAGAACCCAAAAGAGTCTAGCAGAAATCAACTCTACTATTGGGGTGATTGTGCAAGAAATCAATGATGTGAGTAGCCAGATGAATCTCAATTCTAAGAAAATCGAACAACTCAGCGGGGTGGGCTTGGAGGTGCAAAAACGCTTTGAAGAGATGAGTAAGAACTTGGATTCCACGGTGGGGCGGGTTAAAAAATCGATTGGGAATTTTGTGGGGACTAAAGAAGACATCGATGTGATCACGCATGACTTTGTGGGCATCGATAAAATCAATAAGGCAACAGCTAAAGAGGCAACCAAAATCGTAGGCTTTGCCGATACAATCATCAATAGCACGCGCAATGTCGATGGTTTGGTGGGTCAATTTAAAACATGATTTTAGGGATTGATCCGGGGAGTCATAAGTGTGGGTACGGGATCGTGGATTTTCAAGGTAGGTTGGTGGGGGCAGGATTTATGCATATCCAAACTTCTTGTTTGCAAGATCAAATTTTGGAGGCAGTCGGGTGTTTAGAGCAACTTTTTAAGAGTTATGCCATTGTAGAGGTGGCGATGGAGGATATTTTTTATGCCTACAATCCAAAGAGTGTTTTGAAGTTAGCTCAGTTGCGGGGCGCATTGGGGCTTAAGATATTGCAAGTTTTTGGGCGTTTTAGCGAATACACACCTTTGCAGGTCAAAAAGGCACTCACTGGACATGGCAAGGCGAGTAAGGAGCAAGTATCCTTCATGGTTAAAAAAATCTTGGGGATCAAAAGTGCTATCAAGCCTTTAGACATCACCGACGCGATCGCCATTGCCCTAACCCATGCCCAACAAAGAAGAATCCGCAATCCATGATTGATCCCCTCTTAGAAGCACTTAAACTGGATTTGAGCGAATACGAATACCAAACTTATATGCCCTTGCTCAGATTCGATCCGCGCGCCTCTAGAGCTGATCATTTTGTCTTTTATACCCCCAATGCTTTGGTGTGTGGCTATATCCAAGCCAAATACGGCGCGCTTTTAGAAAATGTGATTGGCGCGCAAAAGGGCTACCCGGTCAAAGTGCAGGTTTTGCCCCAAAACCAGCAAAGCCAGCGTGTCCCCAAAAGCTACCCCATAAACCCTTCACTCAACCCCGCCTTCACTTTTGATAGCCTTGTGGTGGGGGAATGCAACCACATGGCGATTAAAATTGCCTCCAAAGTGGCTAAAGAGATCGGGGCATATAACCCCGTGCTCTTTTTTGGGGGCGTGGGGCTGGGCAAGACCCACATTTTAAACGCCATTGGCAATTTTGCTAGCCAGCGCGTCCAAGATGTACTGTATGTTACCGCCGAACAATTTTTAAATGACTATGTTTTTAGGCTGGGTAACCATAGCATGGATAAATTCCAAGATAAATACCGCTCATGTGATTATCTCTTGATCGATGATGTGCAATTTTTCGGGGGTAAGCAGAATGTGCAAGAAGAGTTTTTCCACACCTTTAATGCTTTGCATAGCCAAAAAAAGCAAATTGTGATGACCTCAGACAAACCGCCTAAATTCATCAAGGGTCTAGCCGAACGCCTGCTATCCCGCTTTGAGATGGGCATGATTGCCAGTATCCAAGCCCCCATGCTAGAAACCAAGATTGCCATTATCACCAAAAAATGCCAGCTCAACCAAATCTCTATGGATTCAGAGGTGATCGCCTTTTTGGCTAGCCACTTACACGATAATATCCGCCAAATTGAGGGAGCTTTATTGCGTTTGAATGCCACTGCTACGCTTTCAGGGCAAAATATTAGTCTAGAGTTGGCTCAAGAAATTTTAAAGGACACCCAAAGAGAGACAAGCCTAGAGATCAATTTAGAAAATATCTTGCGGGTGGTCTCCCAAACCCTCAATCTCAAACCCTCCGATATTAGGAATAATTACCGCAATAAACAAGTGGCGTTGGCTAGAAAAATGATTATCTACTTAGCGCGCACGCTCATTAAGAGCTCGACCACCACTTTGGCGCAATTTCTAGGCATGAAAGATCACAGCGCGGTGAGCAAGGGGCATAAAATGATTGCCGTGCGCATGCAAGAGGATCGCAATACCAAGCTCTTAGTCGAAGAGATGTTGGGTAAAATCAAGACACAAGGGCACTTGTAGTATAATAGTCCCCTTACAGATAAACCAGCAAAAAGGCTAGCGATGCAATCCTACACGGGCGATAAGATCAAGGTGTTAAAAGGTTTAGAGGGCGTGCGCATGCGCCCGGGCATGTATATTGGGAATACCAATATCGATGGCTTGCACCACTTGGTCTATGAAATTGTGGATAATTCTATTGATGAAAGCATGGCGGGTTTTTGCAACCAAATTAATATCACACTGACCCAATATGGTTCATGCGTGGTGGAGGATAACGGGCGGGGTATCCCAGTGGATATCCACTCCACAGAGGGTATTCCAGCCGCTACGCTGGCTTTAACCACCTTGCATGCCGGGGGCAAATTTGACAAACAAACTTACAAGGTTTCAGGTGGCTTGCATGGCGTGGGGGTGAGCGTGGTGAATGCCCTTTCTACCAAACTCATTATGACTATCAAGCGGGAGGGGCAGATTTTCAGACAAGAATTTGCTAAGGGCATCCCCACCACTTCCTTGGAAGTGGTGGGCACCACCAAAGAACAGGGTACGAGCATTGAATTTTTCCCCGATCCTTCCATTATGGAGGTGGTGGCTTTTGATTCGGCTGTGCTAAAAAAACGCTTCCAAGAGATGGCATATCTCAATCATGGTCTCACCATCCATTTTTACGACCAACCCAACCAAATTAAAGAAACTTACCACTATGCAGAAGGTTTGAAACAATTTATTTTAGACACCAATAAAAACCCCCTCATCTCTGAAGTGATCGCCTTTAGCGCGCAAGCAGAGGACATGGAAGTTGAAATCGCCCTAGCCTACAATGAGGGTTATAGCGAGCAGATGTTTAGCTTTGTTAATAGTATCCGCACGCCCGAGGGGGGCACACATGAGAGCGGGTTTCGCATGGGTCTTAGCCGTGCAATTTTAAACTATATCCAAGAAAATGCCAATGCCCGTGAAAAAGAGGCGGGCGTGGTGCAAGAAGATATTAAAGAGGGCTTGCTAGCCGTGATCTCGACACGGATTTTAGAACCCCAATTTGAGGGGCAGACTAAGGCCAAATTGGGCAGTTCCTTTGTGCGCCCCCTTGTGGCGAAGTTGGTCTATGAAAAGATGGCAAAATTCTTTGAGGAGAATCCCAGCGTGGCTAGAGCCATCATGCAAAAGGCGTTGCTGGCAGCTAAGGGCAGAGAGGCGGCTAAAAAGGCTAAGGAGCTCACCCGCAAAAGGGACAACTTGAGTGTGGGGACTTTGCCCGGGAAGTTGGCGGATTGCCAAAGTAAAGACCCCAAGGAGTGTGAAATTTACTTAGTGGAGGGGGATAGTGCGGGCGGGTCGGCTAAACAGGGGCGCGATCGGGTTTTCCAAGCGATCTTGCCCTTGCGGGGTAAAATCCTCAATGTGGAAAAATCCCACCTCAGCAAGATTTTAAAATCTGAGGAGATCAAAAACATGATCACTGCCTTTGGGTGTGGCGTGGGGCAGGAATTCAATTTAGAAAAACTGCGCTACCACAAGATCATCATCATGACCGATGCCGATGTGGATGGTAGCCATATCCAAACCTTATTGATGACCTTTTTTTACCGCTATTTAAAGCCCTTGATCGAAAATGGGCATGTTTATATCGCCCAGCCCCCACTCTATCGCTTTAAAAAGAAAAAGATTGAAAAATACCTCAAGGATGAAAGGGAATTGAATCACTTTTTGATCGAACATGGCATTGATAGCGTGGAGATTGAAGGGATGGGGCGTAATGACTTGTTAGGTTTGCTTAAAACTTTGAGTGCTTACCGATCCTTGCTCCAAGAGCTAGAAAAACGCCCCATTTTAACAGAGGTCTTGCGTTATTTGATCGAACAAGGGGGTAAGGATTTGCCTCTAAGCACTCTAGCAACCAAATTGCAAGAACACATTACTAAAATGGGCTATCGCATTTTAACCCAGCAAGTTCTAGAGGATAGCTTGCACTTTTTCGTGCAAACTAAATTAGGACTTGTAGAACTTTTGGTGGATCAATCTCTCTTTAACGATCCACTATTCTTAGAAGCCCAAAATCTCTTTGCCAAAATCAAGGATTTTAATTTAGACGCTTTGGAAGTGGATGGCTTGGAGTTTTTAGCCCAAATTGAGGAGCGTGCCAAACAAGGGGCATATATCCAGCGCTACAAAGGTCTAGGCGAGATGAATCCCGAACAGCTTTGGGAAACCACCATGGCGGCTAATAACCGCCACCTTTTGCGTGTGTCTTTGGACGATGAAGAAAAAGCTAATAATGCCTTTAATCTCTTGATGGGCGATGAGGTTGAGCCCCGCCGTGCCTATATCCAAGCCCATGCTAAAGATGTCAAGAATTTAGACATCTAATCAAAAAGCGATTTTTTGGGGGTTTGGAGTTTTAAAACTTCATAAGTTTTAGGCGTGGCAATGCGCCCCTTAGCCGTGCGTTCCAAATAGCCATTAGCCAATAAAAAAGGCTCAATCACCTCCTCAATGGTGCTTTCATCCTCATGCATGCTGGCTGCTAGCGTGTTCAAACCCAAAGCCCGATTTTTGGCATTGGCTAAGAGATTGAGATAGAGTAAGTCCAAAGTGTCAAAGCCATAAGCATTCACGCCCAATTCCTCTAATGCCATTTGTGCTCTAGGTAGGGAGATACTCTCTTCATTGGCACTATCGGCAAAGTCGCGGATGCGTTTTAAAAGCCTTAGGGCGATGCGGGGCGTGCCTCTGGAGCGTTTAGCAATCTCTAAGCTGGCTTCAATGTCAATGGCTTTAGAGAGTTTGGAACTGGCTTTACTGATGATAATAGCTAACTCTTGGATACTATAAAATTGCATGCGAAAATGCATGCCAAAGCGATCGCGCAAAGGGTTAGAGAGCATGCCTGCCCTAGTGGTTGCCCCAATGAGCGTGAAAGGAGCTAAATCAATTTTAATGGTTTGGGCGGCTGCTTTAGAGCCAATGATAATATCAAGCCTAAAATCCTCCATAGCCGGGTATAAAACCTCTTCAATGGCCGGACTGAGCCGGTGAATCTCATCAATAAATAAAATGTCTTTGGCATTCAAATTGGTTAAAATCGCGGCTAAATCGCCGGTTTTTTCAATCATCGGGGCGGTGGTTACTTTGATTTGTGTCCCCAATTCTAGAGCGATGATGTGACTTAAGGTGGTCTTGCCCAAGCCGGGGGGTCCAAAAAAAAGAATGTGATCGAGGGTATCACCCCGTTTTTTAGTGGCATGAATGGAGACTTGCAAGAGCTTTTTAACTTGTTCTTGCCCGATATAATCCTCCCAAAGCGCGGGGCGCAAACTCAGGTTTTCTTGCTCCTCAAACTCTAAGGCCTGCAAATTGACTAAGCGATCGCTCATGAGTAGCTTTCTGCTGGGCTGGGGAAATTGCCCGACTCAATGTCGGCGATGTAATTTTTGATCGCCTCTTGAATGAGCTGGGCTCCTTGCAAATAGTGGCGCACAAATTTAGGCTTGAAGGCTTGGAACAAGCCCAGCATATCTGAGAAAACCAAAATCTGCCCATCACAGCCCGCCCCACTCCCGATACCAATGGTGGGGATGTCTAGTCTTGCTGTGATTGTGCTCGCCACGCTAGAGATCACGCCCTCAATCACCAGCAAAGACACCCCCGCCTCTTGCAAAGCCAAAGCGTCCTCTAGGAGTTGATGAGCACTCTGGGGGGTTTTGCCCTGCACTTTGTAGCCCCCCATGCCCCGCACACTCTGGGGTAAAAGCCCAATATGCCCCACCACCGCCACGCCTTCCTCTACAATGGCTTTAATCAAGGGTGCGCGTTTGAGCCCCCCCTCTAGCTTGATCGCATCGGTCTTGGTCTCTTGGTAGGCACGCAGGGCGTTTTGGATGCCTTGTTTTTTGTGGGTGTAGCTCCCATAGGGCATGTCCATGATCACAAAGGCCTTTTTTGTGGCACGGCAAACTGCTTGGGTGTGGTAAATCATCATGTCCATGTGGGCACTCAGGGTATCCACACGCCCATTAAAACTCATATTCAAACTATCGCCCACCAAGATCACATCAATGAGTGGATCAAAAAGCCCCGCAAAGAGTGCATCGTAAGCAGTGATCGCGCTAATTTTTGAGGGCTTGCCCTCTTTGGGGTGTTTTTTAGCATAGAGCATGCCGAGTGTATTTTTCATGAGCAACCTTGTGTTTTTATTAGATTTTACCTTTAAAATGCTATGATATGCTTGAGATGGGGATTAAGCCACTTAGGGATTGGTTTTGCTTAGGAGAAACATTGAAGGTTAATGCTGGGGTGCTAGTATCTGCACTTTTTTTGTGCCAAGCACTTTTAGAGGGAATTGATTATGAAACACTAGACCCCAAGTATTACCGCTACATCAAATTCTATGAAAAATATAGCGACAAAGAAATCGCGCTTTTGATTGATGATATTAAGGCAGCTGAGAAAAAAACCGGACTTATCATTGGTCTTAGCACAGGATTTTTTTATAATGACCAAATCCGGCTAAAAACGGGGAGCAAGAGCATTACGGGCAATTCTTTAAACTATTTGTGGGCGATTGGGGTGCGTTTTGGGTATCAAAGTTACCGCCCCTCACTCTTTGCCAAAACTTTCCGCCCCAATGTGATCGGGCGGCGTATTTATATCCAATACATCGGGGCTGTGCCCAAACAGGCGAGTATTGGGCGCGTGGGTTACCAGAGCGCGACCATCAATGCCGATCTGATGATCGATCCAGTCTTGCCTCTTGTGGGGCGTTATTTGTCCATGGGGTTTTTGCTGGGCATTGGGGTGGGTGTGGTCAGTCAGGGCGTTAATACCAACTCTTTTTTTGGCATGATGCTCAATACCGGGATTGCTTTTAGTGTCTTTGGGCATAACCGCGTGGAATTGGCCTTTAAGTTACTCGCCAATAAAGATGTGTCTTGGTGGGGCGGGATCGTAAATGTAGGTTACCAATATGTCTTTTAAGTTAGCCAAAGGGCTTTTATGGGGTATTTTGTTGGCCAATCTGTGCTTGGGCACAGCTGCACCTGACCCCCAAAAGCGCACCCTTCTTCAAGAAAAACAATTCCAAATCTACATGCTCAAGGGGCAATTATACGAAGTTGAGCAAGCCCAGCTAGACAAACAAGTTGCCAAGCGCAAGAGTGGGGTTTTTGTGGGCGTGGTCTTGACTGAATTGAATTTAAAGGTCGATGGGGTGAGCAATGGGAATTTTCCGCTTTTATATGGGGTGCGTGCCGGTTACCAACAATACCTCAAAGGCGGGGTTGGGGGTTTGCGCTACTATGGGGAGTATTTGGGGGGCGTGGCAGGGAGTGTTTTAAAAGACAACCAATCTAGCTCCTATCAGATTGCCAGCTTGAATGTGGATTTGGTGATGGACAAACCCATTGATGCGGAGAGAAAATACGCCGTAGGGGTTTTTGGGGGGCTGGGCTTGGGCTGGAATGGGTATAAAGATTACCCCAAAGCCACCAGAAACCCCAATGGTTTTGGGGTGATTGTGAATTTTGGGGTGGCCATCACACTCAACACCAAGCACCGCATTGAATTAGCCTTGAAAATCCCGCCTTTAAAATCCACCCATGCTTTTTCTTATTCCTTGACAAGCGGGAACATCTACTACATTAGTTATAACTTTTTACTCTAGGGAATATGATGAAGTCTTTGTTGGGTGTGGCTTTGGTGTTAGCAAGTTTGGGAGCCAATAGCGCACCAGACCAAGAGGGTGCTTTGGATCAAGAGATCAAGCGACTCCAAGAGCAGATTAAAGAAATGGGGATTACACCAGATACCCAGCGCACCTACCCCAAAGAATACGATGACTATTCAAAAAGCACCAAACCTTCCAAAAAGGCAAAGAAAATCAAGGACTACCAAATTGCCCAAGAAAAAAGCGGGTTTTTCATGGGGGGTGGGTATGCTTTGGGGCTCTTAAATGAGTCTTATAGCGGTTCGCAAGTAATGGATAGTCAGTTGGGGATTAAAGTGCCCAATGATGTTTTTAAGGGGGTTGTGGCTCTGCAAGGTTGGGCTAATATGCTCAATTTGGAGCTAGGCTACCAGCGTTTTTTTAACCCCTATTTTGGGACACGGCTTTATGGGGATTTGCTCTTTGAACCCGGACTAGGGAAACTCACATCTAAAAATAACCCTAAAGCTAAGGGGGGGCAATTTTTCTACGCACTAGGCTCATTGGACATGGACGCGCTCTTTGATGCTCCTTTAGATCGCCAAAGAAAGAATTTTTTGGGCGGGTATTTGGGCTTTGGAGTGGGCTTGATGTTGCTCAATGATAAGGGGCGTGGGGTCTTGCAACAGATGTTGCAAAATGGCTATGTGAGCCAAAATGCTCTTTGGAAAATGCTAATGCAAGTGGATTACACGATTAATTTTGGCATAGCCTTCACCTATAAACGGCATTGGCGCTTTGAGCTGGGGACTAAAATCCCTTTAACTTACTTGCGCTTAGGATTTGAAACACCCGCCACTTATAGCAACACACAAGGGAGTCGCACCCTCATTAGCGGGAATACGGGTTTTAAACGGAGCAGTTTTCTGGTGATGAATGTGTTGTATGTGTTTTAAGGATTATCTATGTTATTGCGTTTGATTTTAATCGTATTGGTTATGGGCGGGGGGTATTTGAGTTATAACTACGCGATTAGCCAAAAAAATGGGGCTGAAATTAGCCTCACCTTGCAAGTTCCAGCCAACCACAAGGCAGCCACCAAACAAGAATACATCTCCAACCCGACACATTGGAATCTCCAATATCCCCTGATTCTAACCCTCACCTCTAAGGTTAAAATCCGCTCTTACCACATCAAAGCCCTAACCAGCGATCACCTCGTTGTCTATGATCAGGAACAAATTGTTTTAGATGAGCCCACAACGCTGAGTTTCCAGCTCCCCAAGCCCAATATTAAGCTCAATAACCAAACCCGCTTACGCTATGAAATTGCCGTGCGTGATTGGAGTTATGCGAATTTTTTTAATGGCAACATCACGACTAAGAGTTTTGAAATCACCCTAGACACCACAGAGCCCAAAATCTACACCCTCGCCCAATCCAGTAGCATTAACTATGGCGGAAGTGCTTTGGTGATCTTCAAGGTCGAAGATGAATCGCTTAATCGTGTGTGGCTGAGTAATGGGCATCAGAGCTTTAAAGCCTTCCCCTTTATTAAAGACAAACATTATGTGGCTATTCTGCCATGGTCGATCTTGGAACGCACTTTCACCCCCCAAATCATTGCACAGGATAAAGCCTATAATGTCCATATCCTAACCTTAAAATTGATTAAAAACACCAAAGTCTATTATCCCAAGCGCACGATCGATTTGAGCAAGGAATATTCTAATAAAGAAATTGCCTTAAAAGACATAGGGATTTTGTTAGACTTAGAGAGAGCAGACGCGCGATCTGGCGTGCGTAAAATTATCCAAGATGATTTGAGAAACGTAGTCGCCTATAATACCTTCCAATTCCAACCCTTTAATCCCTTGAATAAAAAATCTAGGGTGTTGCTTGCCTTTGGGACTCAAAGGCAGTTTGTGTTCAAACGTGAAAAGGTGGAGCAACACCTGCATTTGGGGGTGGATTTAGCAGGCAAAAAATCTAAAGTTTATGCGAGTAATAGTGGCAAGGTGATCTTAGAAGAAGAGGTGGGTGGCTATGGCAAGAGCGTGTTGATCTCCAATGGCTTGGGGGTTTATGCACTCTATGGGAGCTTGTCAGAATTTAAGGCGAATATGGGAGATTTGCTAGAGCCTCAAGGCATGTTTGGGATCAGCGGGCATAATCTCACCAACAAACGCGACCATGTGCACTTTGAAATTCTGATCCAAGGCGTGGCGGTGCGCCCTTCTGAATGGATGGATAAAAGGTTTATACAAAAATTTAATGCTATTATACATGAGGCAGAACGCAAAATCCAAGCCGGTCAGGAGTGATGGGTTGTTAAGAACGCGGCAAAAACAGGTGCGCTGTTTTGAGCTAGGTGTCGCTAGTAGTGAGCAGTATTTGACTTTTATCCATAAGAATGCCCTGCTTTTGCAAGATTACTTGTTGTTGTTTAGAGCCCCTATAGATAGCGAAGTGTTAGGCATTTTGCAACATTACCAGTTAGCTTATAGCGTGAGTGCTAAAGAGCTCAAGGGTAGACCCAGCGATCAGGTCGTGGTCTATGAGGCACTGGATTTAGCTCCACCCCCCAAACCCCCCACCCCGACAAAGACAATGATCGATCGGGTACAGATTTTTGAGCGCAACATCCGGAGCGGGGAGGAGATTGATAGTGCTTTTAGTTTGGTGTTTTTGGGCAATATCAACCATGGGGCTAAAATCTATTCGGATCAAAATATTAGTGTCTATGGGCGTTGTGAGGGGATCATTATTTGCATGGGCGTGTGTATGATTATCAGAAATGTCCATTCTTCCCACATTGCTTTTCAGGGCGAGGTGCTCGATCCTGCCAAGTTGGCGCGCATCAACGAAAACACCAAATTAAAATTGATTACCAAGAATGACGATATGATCACCATAAAGGATATACTATGAGACAAAGAACAATCGCAAGAAGTGTAGAGTTAATCGGAATTGGCTTGCATAAGGGTGTGCCGGTGAAAATGGTACTAGAGCCCTTAGGGGTTGGTGCTGGCATCGTGTTTGAACGCGCCGATTTGGGTGTGCAGATCCCCTTAAATAGCCAAAATGTGTTGGACACTAAAATGGCGACCACGCTAGGCTTAAAAGAACGCCCCGAAGCGCGGATTTCCACCGTGGAGCATTTGCTTTCAGCCGTGAGCGCATATGGAATCGATAACCTTAAAATCTCTGTGGATAATGAGGAGATTCCCATTATGGATGGCTCATCCATTGCCCATTGTATGTTGCTTGATGAGGCGGGCATTGCCGAGCTAGAAGCCCCTAAGTCTTTCATGCGCATCACTAAAGAAGTCCAAGTTCAAGAAGGGCAAAAGTTTGCTAAACTTAGCCCCAGCACGCGTCTTTCCTTTGATTTTACAATCTCTTTCCCCCACCCAGTCATCAAGGAACAGCATTATCGCTTTGATTTTTCACGCCACCAGTATAAGGAGCAAGTGGCTAAAGCTAGGACTTTTGGCTTTCTTCAAGAGGTCAATTATTTGCGCTCTATTGGGTTGGCCAAGGGGGGGAATCTCAATAACTGCATTGTTTTAGATGAACATGGCATTGTGAATAAGGAGGGTTTGCGTTATGAAGAGGAATTTGTGCGCCATAAAATCTTAGATGCAATGGGAGATTTGGTCTTTTTGGGCATGTCCTTGATTGGGGATTACCAATCTTACATGGGGAGTCATAAGCTCAATGCCATGCTCGTTCAGGAAGTCTTAGCCACAGAGGCTTTTGAAGTGATCCACCTAGCTCCTAAAAATCAAGAGAGCGAAAAATCTTTAGAAATGGTCTTAGCTTATCACTAGTTGATGCGCGGGTGCTGTATATTGGTGTTGGCTTTGCAAAGTCCCATAAAAGTGGGTGTTTATGATCATCGGGGTTCTTTTTTACACGCCTTCCAGTCCTCCAAACAAGCTAGTTTTGCGTTGGTAGAAGTCTTTGATGCCCTCTTGGCTTGGACCAAGGATCACCAACTCGCCTTGCAGGCGATCTATTATGCCAAGGGTCCGGGGAGTTTAATGGCGATGAAGCTTACCCATGTATTTTTGCACACCCTTAGTCTAGCGCGATCCCTTGAACTCTATTCGGCTTTGGGTTTTGCCTTCAACAACAACGCCCCTATTAAGGCGTTTGGGAAGATGGGCTATGTGCTTAAAGGCGATCAAATGCACTTGGTGCCCTGTGATTCAGAACTGCCCCCCTTAGATTTGCCTGCCCATTTGGATCGCTCCGTTTTTACGCAAGACAACCAGCCCATTTATCTTTTACCGCCCGTTTAAAGTGAGTGTTTATAATTGGACACAATGGTAAAATATAGGAAGCCGATTGGTTGTTAGCGTACCTGCCACAAGTGCGAACTTAGGACCGGGTTTTGATTGCTTGGGGCTTAGTTTGAATCTGCGGAATCGTTTTAGTGTGATCCCCTCCGTCTATACCAGCATTAAAATACAGGGTGAGGGTGAGGGCTTTTCAAAGTTCTTGGTGGATAATATCTTTGTCAAGCTCTTTAAAGAGGCGTTGCAAGCAAAGGGCATCCAAGAGAATTTTGAATTTTCATTCACCAATGCTATCCCCATTTCTCGGGGGCTAGGGAGTAGTTCGGCGATCATTGTCGGAGCTTTGAGTGCCATTGACTATTATTTAACCCACACACTGGATAAAGAAGAGATTTTGCATGCGAGTTTGGTGCATGAGTCTCACCCAGACAACATCACACCCGCTGTCTTTGGGGGGTTTAATGTGGTAGCTGTTGAGAGTTTGCCCTATAAAGAAAACAAACAAAGGCGCAAGCAAATTTACCACCTCAAAACCTCCATACCAAAAAATTTAAAGGCAGTGGTGGTGATTCCTTCACACTCCATTTCTACCAAGTTCTCGCGCATGGCATTACCCAAACGCTATGGCAGTGCCGATGTGATCTACAATCTATCCCGCGTGGGCTTGATGAGCATGATTTTTATGCAAGAAAAATGGGAGCTTTTAAAGGCGATCTCTAAGGATCGCTTACACCAAGATCGGCGCATGAAGCTCTACCCTGTGCTCTACGGGGTGCAAAAATTAGCTTTAGAAAATGGGGCGTTGATGAGCACTTTGTCGGGGAGTGGGTCGTCTTTTTTTAACATGTGCTATGCAGAGGATGCGGCGCGTTTGCAAGCAAAATTGCAAAAAAAATATTATAATTTTAGGGTTTTGATCTTAGACTTTGATAACCAAGGAGTGCAGATTGAGGAGTAATGCCTTTTTTTCTAAAAAAGCCGTGCGCATGTGTGTGTGTTGTCGGGAGCGTTTCTTGCAAGAAAAACTCTTGCGTTTTAGTGTTTTGGATAATGTGATCATCACCTTTCAGGGGAGCGGGCGGAGTTTTTATTTATGCCATGCGTGCTTAAAAAGCAAGCATGTCACTAAACAGGTGCTTAAAACCAAGAATACCCCTAATAACAAACACTATATTGAGGCATGGTTAGAGGAGATCAAGGCATGAGTGATTTGACGACATTGAAGGATTTTACCCTAGAATTGGGCTTAAAGGACACCAAGAAGGTGATCGAAGCGGGTAAAGAAATCGGGCTAAATCTCAAAAGCAATTCCAAGCTAGACCCCGAAACAGCGCATACGCTGTATGAGTACATCATCAATAAAGTCAAGCCCGCCACAAAACCTCCCAAGAGCAAAGAAAGCAAGAGCAAGGAGACTCCCAAAAAGGACACACCCCCAGCCAAGAGCCAAGAGCCCCAAGCAGAGCCCCAAAAATCCACCCCTACAGATTGCCCAGCCCCTAGCATGCCCACTAAACCCGTTGTCAAAAAGTGTAACATTGAGATTATCAGCACAGGAGAAAAAGAAGCCCCTAAGCCCAAAAAACCAGAGACACCCAAAGCCCCACCCAAACTAGAGCCCAAACCCACACCTCTCCCCACTCCTATTGTAGCGACACCTCCTCAACCCCAAGCCTCACCAACTAGTACGCTTAGCACGCGCACACGTGGGATTCGCATTGTCCGGCGCACCGATCAAGAAGAGGCGGCTTTGGCAAGAGCCCTAGAGGCAAGCAAGAGCATAGATACCCCAGAAAATAAGGAGGAAAAAAAGCCCAAAAAGGTCCCTAAACAAAAAAGTGTCCAAAAACCCAGCCCTAAAAACCGCACCCATAAGCTAGACTTCTCCCATAGCCGGGATTTTAATGACATCTATGAGGACGAACAAGATGAGGTGATGCTCTTTGATTTCCATAGCCAAGATTTGGAAGAAAACCCGCCTGAAGAAAGCATGCCCAAAATGATCACCGATCGGGTCAAAATCCAAAAGAAAACGCCTTGGATGAGCGAGGGGGGTATTCGGCGCTCGAGCCGTAAAAAGCGCGTATATCGTAATGAGAATACCCAAAAAAGCGTGCAGAGTGTCATTAGCGTCTCTGAAGAAGTGCGGGTTTATGAGTTTGCGCAGAGTGCTAATCTCAACCTAGCCGATGTGATCAAAACCCTTTTTAATCTGGGTTTAATGGTTACCAAAAACGACTTTTTGGATCGCGATGCCATTGAGATTTTGGCGGCTGAATTTGGTTTAGAAGTCTCCATTGAAAGCACGCAGGTGTTTGTGGAGGAGACTCAAGAGGAAGAGAACCAAGTTTTGAGCGAACGCCCGCCCGTGGTAACGATCATGGGGCATGTCGATCATGGTAAAACCTCTTTGCTGGATAAAATCCGCAACCAACGCGTGGCAGGCAGCGAGGCAGGGGGGATCACCCAGCACATCGGGGCTTACATGGTGCAAAAAAACGATAAGTGGATTTCCTTTATTGACACACCCGGGCATGAGGCGTTCAAACAAATGCGCGAGCGGGGAGCCAAGGTTACTGATATTGCGATCATCGTGATCGCCGCTGACGATGGGGTCAAACCCCAAACCATTGAGGCACTCAAACAAGCCAAAGATGCGGGTGTGCAAATCATTGTAGCGATGAATAAGATCGATAAAGAAAATGCCAATGTGGATAAGCTCAAGGCCGAATGTGCGGAATTGGGCTTTAATGCACGTGATTGGGGCGGGGAATATGAGTTCATCCCCATTTCAGCAAAAACGGGTCAAGGTATCGACACGCTTTTAGAAACGATTTTGATCCAAGCAGAGATTATGGAATTGCGCGCGGGTGTAGAGGGGAATGGGCGTGCGGTGGTCTTAGAGGGGAGCGTGGAAAAAGGGCGCGGGGCGGTGGCGACCATTATTGTGCAAAATGGTACCATCAAAGTGGGGGATGCGGTGGTGGCCGATGTGGCATTTGGGAAAGTGCGCACCATGAGTGATGATCAAGGTAAGAGTATCCAAAGCTTAAGACCCTCTCAAGTTGCGCTCATCACCGGACTTAGTGAAGTGCCCATGGCGGGCTCGAGTCTTATGGTGGTGGAAAATGAGAACACTGCTAGGAGCTTGGCGCATAAAAAGGCAACCTACCTGCGCCAAAAGGCGTTGAGCAAGAGCACCAAGGTGCATATTGACGAACTCTCTTCCATGGTCGCCAACAAAGAGTTCAAAAATATCCCGCTGGTATTGAAAGCCGACACACAGGGTAGTTTAGAGGCGATCAAACACAGCTTACTAGGCTTGAATAATGACGAGGTGGGCGTGCAGATTTTGGGTGCAGGCGTGGGGGCAATTAGTGAAAATGATTTGAGTTTGGTGGCTAATAACTCCCATGCCTTGGTGCTAGGTTTTAATATCCGCCCAACAGGCAATGTGCGCAGCAAGGCTAAGGAATTGTGCGTGGAGATTAAGACTTATAGCGTGATTTACGCGCTTTTAGATGACATGAAAGCCTTGATGGGTGGACTGATGAGCCCAATTGTTGAGGAAGAGGATACCGGTCAAGCCCAAGTGCGCGAAACCTTTGTGATCCCCAAAGTGGGCACGATCGCTGGGTGCATGGTGGTCGATGGGGTGATCAACAAGGGGATCAAGGTGCGCTTGATTCGCGATGGAGTCGTGGTGCATGTGGGTAAAATCGTGTCCTTGAAACGCTTTAAAGATGATGCCCAAGAGGTTTCTAAGGGTTATGAGTGCGGGATCATGCTCGATCATTACAATGATGTGCGCGTGGGCGATGTGTTTGAGAGTTTTAAAGAAATCCAAAAAAGTCGGGTGTTATGATGGACAATATCCATGCGATGCGCTTAGATGCGGTGTTGTTGGAGTATTTACAAGAGTGTTTGGGCATGTTGGGCGATGTGCGCTTAAATGGGCTAGCCTTTAGCCGTGTGCATTGCTCTAAGGGCAAGCACCATGCCCATGTCTATATCGATGCGCAATCTATCGAGCCCAACACGCAACAAGAGGTGCTGGGGGCTCTTAAAAAAGCCACGCCCTTACTAAGAGCTTATGTTTTGCAGGTGAGCGGATGGTTTAAATGCCCCCATTTTAGTTTTCATATCGATACCGCCCTAGAGCAAGAACAACGGCTACAAAAAATCTTAGAGAGTCTGTGATGGATTTACAGAAATTAGAAAGTCTCTTAGAAAACACACTTAAAAGCATTGGTTGCGCGCTCTATGATGTGGCTTTGCTCAAGGAAAACCAACAAGACATTTTACGTATCAGCATAAAAGCCCTGCAGGGTCCCACTAGCCTAGAGGTCTGCGAACAAGCCAGCTTGCTTATCTCCCCGCTTTTAGATGTGCATGATTTTATGCCCAGCTCCTATACCCTAGAGGTCAGCTCAATGGGCTTGGAACGTACGCTCACCAAACCTAGGCATTTTGAACTCTCTATGGGGGATTTAGTCGAGGTGCGCACGCTGGAGAAAGAGAGATTTAAAGGATTGATCGCCGGTTTAGAGGGTGAAAATGTGATTTTAAACATAGAAGGGACGCTCAAAAGTTTACCTCTCAGCCAGCTTAAAAAAGTCAAAAGCGTGTTTGAATTGGGGAAGTGGGGGGGTGCAAAGGGCAACTTTAAACAAAATTAAAGAAGTCTTAGTCTATCGTCTTATAAGTAATTTTAATCTGAGGATCGACTGTGTGTGATACTCCTTTTATCTCTCCCCCCAAGGAATAGCACAGAATTAGGGGGCTTTAATGCCATAAAATAACAAGATCGCTCCTATTAAGGAAGCAACAGAAAACTCCCTCTTTTTCATTGGGCAAACAAATTGTTGCGTTGTGGTTGCTCACCATCGTTGATGGCAACCACCCTCTTGCTCTTTGTGCATAATAATAAGGAATCTGTCCAGCGCGTGGATAAATTGGTCGGCACAGATTTGAACGCCATGTTGGGTGAAAAGCTCAAGCTATCTGTGGATGCGATGAGTTTTGTCCTCTCCAATGCGATCAAAAACGCCCCCACCCTTGAAGCCAAAAAGCAGATGATTGAGCACTTGCTTAAAGGTTTTCGCTTTGAAGAAGATCACTCAAGTTATTTTTTCGTCTATGATCTTTACACCGCTATCTCTACGGGCAACCCCAAATTCCATGTGGGCACAAACATGGAAAACTTTCACGATAAAAATGGGGTGTATTATGTTAAAGAACTCTACAGGGTGGCCATGGCGGGGGGCAGATTTGTTTATTATATCGTGCCCAAACCCCTCCCAGATGAGAGTACTCGCCCCGTGCAAAAGATTTCCTATGCACAAAAAATCGAAGGGGTGCCCAATTTGTGGATTGCAACAGGGTGTATATGGACAATGTGCAACAACGCACACACATGATCACCTCCGATATTAAACACGATTTGAGTCAAAAATTTTACCTCTATGTCTTGATCATTGCAATCTTTTTGCTAGTAGTGGTCATGCCCCTATATTACCTCTTTTACCACAAAATCACGGGGAATATCCGCGCGCTTAACAAGGGGTTAAAAGACTTCTTTGCTTTTGTGAATCACAAAAATCAAGAAGCCCCCCAAGCAATTGTTTTGCGTTCCAAAGATGGGCTAGGCGAGATGGCGCGCGCGCTCAACCACAATATCCAAGAGGCACTAGAGCACTTCCAAGCCGATCAAACCCTCTCTAAAGAAGCGTTGGTGGTCCTCAATGGGGCGCGCACAGGGGATTTTACCCAAAATATCCAAGCCCAAGCGATCAACCCCGCACTCCAGCACTTGGGGAGCAATCTCAACGATTTTTCCCATTTTCTAAATTCCATTTTCCGCAACATTTCCAACACCATTGAAACCTATTCGCACAATGACTTTAGGGGCAATATGGACACCTCCCAGTTGCAAGGGGGTTTTTTACAGCTGGAATCCTTAGAACAAACAACCAGCGCGCTAGATAAGATCACCAAGTCGATGCAAAATGTCAATACCAAGAGTCAGGGGGTGATCGAGCAGTCTAAGGGCATTTCTAATATTGTCGTGATCATCGATGAGATTGCCGAGCAGATTGGTTTGTTGGCCCTAAATGCCACTATTGAGGCCGCCCGAGCGGGCGAACACGGGCGGGGCTTTGTGGTGGTGGCTGATGGAGTGCGCAAACTGGCTGAACGCACCCAAAAGTCTTTGAACGAGATTGAGGTGAATATCTCCGCGCTCGCCCAGTCCATCAACCAAACCGCTACGATGATTGAGGAGCAGACCGAAAACATTGCCCAAATCAACATGGCGATGGAATCTTTAGAAAAAACAATGGCGCACAACACCCAGATAGCCCAAACTTCTTCCACCATTAGCCAGAATGTCCAACGCATCGCCCAAAACATCTTGGATGAGGCTAACAGCAAGAAATTTTAGGGGCATCACTAGCGGTTAGGACCTTGATTTTTAGAGAAGTCTTGTTGCCCTTGATGGGGGGTTCTCATATCTGGGTGAAAACCGCTTTGGGGTCCAAAATGGGCTTGGGGGTTAAAGTGCTGGGGCATGGGGTGGAAACCAAAAGGCACAAAACCCATCACAAACATGCCAAAGTATGGGAATGGGGTAAAACCAAAGGGCATGCCCCAAGGCCCATAACTACCATTGAATCCACAAGACGTATTAAAAGGGTGTTGTCCAGCAAAACCGCCCGCTTGGGGACCAAAATATCCCTGATGTCCCCAGTTCCCCGGATTCCCTTGAGGGCCAAACGAACCTTGAGCTCCCGATCCAAAATGGTTTTGTTGGTGTTGGTTTTCTGTATGGCAAGATTGATAAGAATCGGAGACATTAGAGGCATCTGGACCTAAAAGGGCGATGAGCGCATCGCGGATTCCCTCAAAGCTATCAAGTGGGTAGGGGAAGGCTAATCTAAAGACCTCTTGTTTGCCCTCTTTAGTGTAAGCAATTTCCATTTCGCTGAGACTAATGTCTTGCACATGCACATTACTAGCCCATTGCACCGATGCGTATTTCTCAAATAGTTTTAGCACATTATCAAGCTGTTTGCTATTTAAAATGTCCAACGCATGCTGTTTATCCATAAAGACTCCTTATTCTGGGTATTTGTCCTAAAGACATAGAGAGTCCAGCGGTTTTAAACTGAATTAGAACTTAATCTATATATTTTTTTGTAAAAAAGTTGATAGTATCATTGATAACTTTATTAAAAATATAAAAATAAGTTAGAAAATATGAGCCTACTAGACTAATATTTTATGGTATTAGTTATGGTGGGGTTAGAGACTCACACTTGCGTTTTAATTTGGGTACATTTATTGTATAATCAGTCTCTCCCTTAGTCTAAATTTTGTCTGTTTGTGAGGATGGTGCTTGAAACTCTCTTTTCAAAGCGTGGTTTTTCAAATTTTATGTGTGGGCTTGTCTTGTTTGCATGCCTTTGATTACCAGCTAGGGGGCAAGGTGGGTTCTTTTTCACGCATTGGTTTTAACAACGCGCCCATTAATTCCCAAAAGGGGCTTTACCCCACAGGGAGCTATGTTACTGCTGTGGGGGCTTTGCAAATTGATGCCAATTTGTTACCCAAGTGGGTGAGCAATCACAAGCTAAGGGCGGGCATTGGGGGCGAGCTGGGCGGGTTGGCTTACGATTCAACCAAAACTTTAAGAGATACTAGCGGGGTAGATCCGGGTTACCAGCCAGCCAACTGGTATTATATGGGGCGTTGGGAGGGGTATTTGATGGACGCGCCTTGGACCAAAACGCCCTATGCACGCTACCAAGATTCTGTACATGCCAAAAATTACATTCTGTATAATCTCTATTTGGATTATAGCTACAAGGATATTTTTGGGATCAAGCTGGGGCGTTATAAGAGCAATGCGTTGTTTTTGCGGGGTTATAATCAGGGCTTTGAAGCATTTTTCAAGTTGTCTCATTTTAAGTTCGAGTGGTTTAGTACCTATGGGAGGGGGTTAGCCAATATCCAATTCATCAGAGAGTTTTATGCGCCTGTGAGTTATGAGTTTGCCAGCGGGAGGCGAGTCAATTATGGCATGCATGCTTTTAGTGTAACTTGGAAATCCAAGCATTTTTTGCTCATGCCCTTTATTTGGTTTTATCCTAAAAACTTCAATGCGCCCGGATTCCAAGCCAATGTAGGCTTTGCCTTTTCTAATTGGAGTGTTTCAACCCAAGTCTATGCGTGGTTCCCCATTTATAGTGCCACTCTGGCTAAAACCTATTATCGGGGGAATTTGGTTGGCAGGGACACCGCAAGCTTATTAGTGCGGCAACGCTTTGATATTAAAGATTACCATGTGGGTTGGTTGGTGTATAAGAATTTTGGCAATGCCAATGCCCAACTGGGCTGGAATGGCTCACCCGTGCCCTTTGATACCACCGATGACACCCCCTATGAAGATGCTTATACTAATCTTTACAATGCTAATTCGGTAACCATTGCGGGCATTGTTGGGGGGAAAATCAAACAATTTTCATGGCAACTTTTAGGCAAATTGATCTATTCGCCTAGGGCTAATTCGCAAAGTTTGGGTTTGACCCTAGAATACCATTGGAGCAAACGCATTAATCTGATGCTCCGCATTAATGGCTATGAAGTTTCTATGCATAGGGGTTATAAGGTGGGGTATTTCCACGCTGGCTATAACCCTAAATTTGCCCCCACCACTCAAGATCGCAGTTACTTAATGACTTCCATGAGTTATGATTTATAGATTATAATAGCGCATTTAAAAGGACATTTATGATCATCATTCCCGCTAGATTGCAATCGGTGCGTTTCCCACGCAAATTATTAGCCACCATCCACCAAGTCCCCATGATTGTCGCCACCGCACGCAACGCCCAAAAGGTTGATGAAGTGGTGGTCGCCTGTGATGATGCGCTCTTGCTTAAAGTCTGTGAGGATTTTGCGATCCCAGCGATTTTAACGGATAAAACCCACACCAGCGGGACCGATCGTTGTGCGCAAGCCTGCCAAATCCTCCAACTAGACCCGCAAATGCCCGTTGTGAATTTACAAGGCGATGAGCCCTTTTTAGAACATGAAGTGATCGCCACTCTGCTAAAAGCCTCTCAAGATACCCCCTTCATGCACACATGCGCTAAGATCATCACCCAACAAGAAGCCAGCGACCCTAACTGGGTAAAGGTGGTTTTGGGTGATGAAAACCGCGCCCTTTATTTCTCCCGAGCACCCATTCCCTACGATCGCGATCAAAAGGGGCACCCTTTTTTAGGGCACATTGGCATTTATGGTTTCCAAGTCCATCATCTGTTGGAATTTTGTAGCTTGCCCAAAAGCCCTCTAGAGGAGATCGAAAAGCTCGAACAACTCCGGGCACTCTACCACCAAAAGCCCATCCAAGTAAGTTTGGTGCAAAGCCATAGTCTAGGGATTGACACGCCACAGGATTTAGAAAATGCCTTGAAGCGATGCTAGAGTTTAGCACCCACAAAGTCTTAAAAGCCCAAATTGACACCCTACGCCCCTATTTAGAAAGCGGGATTACTGAGCTTATTAGCAACACCCCAAAAGAGTTGTGGCTTTATCGCCTAGATGGCACGCGCGCGCGTGTCTGTGATGGGAGTTTGGATCAAGAGTTTTTATTGCGCTTTTGTGAACAATTAGCCAGCTATTACGCCCTACCCTTTGGCTTGCAAGCCCCTACGCTAAATTGCTCTTTACCCTTTAGCCGTTACCGTGTGAGTGCTAATCATTTTAGCATCACGACCAATAACCAAATTAGTCTGAATATCCGTGTGCCTAGCACACGCAAATTCGAGCTAGAGGAATTTAGCCTATTGCCCACTTGCAAGCTTGACTATGAGGGGATCAAGGCTTTAGCGCATGAAGAATATAATATTTTAATTAGTGGAGGTACGGCTAGTGGTAAAACTAGTCTGTTAAATACGTTGTTAGGTTATATACCCAAGCAAAGCCGTATTGTGAGCGTGGAGGATAGCTTGGAGTTGGATTTACGCGCCTTTGGCAATAGTGTGGGGTTATTGGTGGGTAAGGGGGAGCGGGGTTATTTTAGCTATGAAGATGCCTTGAACATGGCGATGCGCATGAGCCCGGATCGCTTGATGGTGGGTGAGATCGACACACGCAACGCCCTTTTATTTTTAAGATTTGGCAATACCGGACATAAGGGCATGATCTCTACCTTGCACGCTAATAGCGTCCATCAAGTTTTAGAGGCAATCGCCCTTAATATTGAGATGAGCCAAAAAAGCCAACTAGATTTGGCTTTGGTGGCGCGCTATTTTAAAAGTGCCATTGATGTGGTGATTCAAATGGGACAGAAGAGCCAAAAAGAAGCGTGTATCCAAGAGGTAGTTTTTACACGGGATTTTGGGGGATGGGAGAAGATGAGGGTTCTGGGCTAGGCTCTTTGGGCTCTGGGTCTTCCTCGATTTTAGGCTTGAGGCTAGCACTCACAAAAATATCTTTGGATTTTAAAAAGGCTTGTAAAACTTGCAAGGAGATAACCGAGCGCAAAGGCAAGGCATTGTAGGCATCGGCAAGATAAGAGATAAACAAACGCATCCCGTCTTTTTCAGGCATGATAAAGACTTTAGGGCTGGCATCCACATTGCGGAAGGCGTATTTGGTGCGCATTTTGCTAAATTGGGCTTGTGCCATTTGGCTATAGGTTTGCGCGCAGGTGGTGGCAATCTGTGTAGCGATCTCTACTGCCTTTTGGTGGTTGGAATCAAAGGTTAAAAAGAACTCTAGGCTATCCCAAATGGTTTTGCTCCCCAAATGGCTACAATTAGACAAAAGCCCGGTGAAGATGTAGTTATTGGGTACAAAAATAATCCGCCCCGCACGCCCATTGTTTTTAAGATAGGTCATCATGGTCACATCTTCAAAAATGGTGATGTAGAGCATGGAAATATCCAAGACATCGCCCACATAGGTATTCCCATCTTTAGAGACTTGCACGCGATCGCCCACATGCAAATTGCCCCTTAAAATCAAGGTCATCCAGCCTAAAACACTCATAAAAAGGTCGCGCATCGCAATGGCAAAACCCGCACCCATAAAACCGATAGCCGTAACAAGATAGGAGACGTTTTCTAGGTAGGAAAACAAGAAGATCAAAACAATCACATTGGCATTAACAAAGTTAATCGCCTTATTAATACTATAAGATCGTTCATCATCGTATAAATACTTGTGGCTGAGTTTTTTGAGTCCCCAAGCCAATAACACGCTACACAACGCCCCTAACAAGACATATAAAAGTTTGAAAAGCTGATCTTTGATTTGGGTTTTGATGCTTTGATCGGCTTCTTGGATGTCTTTGGCGTAAGTGTCTAGGCTGGCTTTTAAAAGACTTTGGGCATTTGAAAACTCAATGATTCTGATTTGCTCCTGGTAGAGCGGAGTCGCCCATTTTTTGGGTTGCAAGGCTTGTAATTCCTTGAGAATCTCTAATTCTTGGGCGAGTAACTCTAAGACTTGGTGCAAGCTCTTTTGATGCCCTTGCATGGTGGTGTATTTGATCTTTAAAGATTTGATAAAGGAGAGCGCACCGATGATTCCAAAAGGGCTAGTAACATTGGGCATGTTGGTGATGGTGGGTTTTTCAACCAAATCTTTAAAGGGGTGGGTTTTGTAGAGATCTAAAAGTTTCTCTTGGTGCTGGAGGGCTTGGAGGCTATGCTTAAGCGCGCTGATCTCTAAGGGGTCGCCTTTTTCCTCTTGGAGTTTCTTTAATCTCTCTTGGATTTTCTGAATCTCCACAGAAATCTTGCCATAGCTCTCAAAATTCTTAAACTTTTTGAGCCAAATATTATCGCTGGTTTCTAGCTGGTGTTGGAGATGGGAGAGTTTGGTTTGCAAATCGGCTATATTTTCTGCCTCCAGCATGCCCAAAAAAATCCCCACAACCAAAAGTCCTCTTAGCATTAACTCCATGTTTTTAAAACCTCCATAACCATGTTTTGTGGAATATCCTCTATGAGCCTAAAGTCCCCTATTCTTGTAGGCAACACAAATCTAGGGCGATCCATATTTTTTTTATCCATACATAAAATTTTGTAAAAAGCCTCTATATTGGGCACTTGGTAGTCAAAGCGCAGATCGTAAATCTCTAGCAGGGCATCAATTTGCTCGCTGGCATGTGTATCTAGTAGCCCCAATTTCACTGCTAGGGCATTGGCCATTTGCATCCCCACCGCCACCGCCTCACCATGCAAAAAGCCTTGATAGTTTTGTTCTTTCTCAATGGCATGCCCAAAGGTGTGTCCGTAATTGAGCCCCATACGCAAATGCGCTTCTTTTTCATCTTGGGCGACCACTTGTGCCTTGATCGCCACGCTTTTAGCGATGCCTAACTCTAGGTGTTGATCTAGGGGGTAGGTTCTGAGCCACTCAAAATAATCTCGATCAAAGCACACCGCTTTTTTAATCATCTCAGCAATGCCCGCTTTAAACTCCCTTGTGGGTAGAGTTTGTAAAAAATTGGGGTCAATATAAACCGCCTTGGGGGGGTGGAACGCCCCGATTAAATTTTTGCCATAGGCGTTATTAATGCCCGTCTTGCCCCCGATGCTCGCATCCACTTGGGCTAAAAGCGTGGTGGGGACAATCTCAAAGCTAATCCCCCGTTTATAAATGGCACCCGCAAAGCCCGCTAAATCGCTCACCACACCCCCACCCAAAGCCAACATGCAATCAGCACGACTCAAATTGGCCTCAAAGGCGGATTCTAAAACGCCCTCTAGGGTGGCTTGGTTTTTATGCACCTCGCCAGCGGGGATCACATGGCTAAAAACTTGAGATGCGTTGATTTTTTCTAGGAGTTTGTCTAAATACAAGGGGGCGACCACGCTATCACTCACCACCAAAACCTTACCCGTATGCGTGATTGGGGGCAAAGCACCGATATAAATGGGATAATTAAGGGTGTTGATCAACATCATTCCACCACCGGGATAAACATTTGGGGATGTGCATCACTTAAGAATGCAATCTGTTCAACTTTGGTTGAGAACATCCAAAAGAGATGGTTTTGGGCAATGCAAGATTCAAAGGGCAAAAAATGCACAACGGGGGTTTCCAGCTTGTTGAGAAAAAGCACGGGATTTCTAGTGTAAGTGCGGATCACCTTAATTTTACAGTTGTAAATATGCGAGAGATGTTCATAATTTTTAATTACTTCGGTTTTGTAGCGTTTGTCGGGGTCAAAATCGTATAAGAGCATGTCTAAATTCATCTGCCCACATACGTCAAACATCACCGAAGAGATGTCCTCATTTTGCTCCATATCTTCATTTAAAACCACCATGCTTTTTTCCACGCCTTTAAGTCCTCTAGCATTGGTTTTAAAAACCGGTGTGGCGATCTCAAAAAGAGCCCTACGCCTATGGCGGCAACTAAAAAGTTCTTTGCCCACAACGGCTAGACCAATTTTTTTTTGGCTATCAGCATGGAGCTTCTCAATAAAATGCATGCCCTTAAAATCCACCACCACGCGGATATCTTGGCATTCAATATTGCGGATTTCTTGCATGGCGATCCCATCTGTGGGGTTGAGCACTTGGATATAAAGCATGGCACTCTTGAGCTTTTCATGCAAGATGAGGGCTTGATCGATGTCGCGTTTAAGGGCGTGCGTGTCTTGCAAACCCATATCCACATACAAATAAATATCCCGCCCAAAGGGTACAGGGAATTGCCCTACATTGCTTTTAACCTGCAGATACAAACTATTGAGCGCATCGGGATTGCCCACGACCAAGAGTTGATCGCGAGGTTGAATCACCATGGAGGAATGGCTGAGGTGGAACTCGTTTTTACGATAAACACCCACGATCTTATAATCTTTTTGGCGCAACGATCCCAAGTGTCGGTAGGCAAAGACACTCCCAAAGGGCACGCCAATTTCCATCACCTCACCTTGTCCTAGCCCAAAGCCTTGTGGGACACTGGGGACATTGGGTAATTTGGCGATGAATTTTTGGGCAATAAACTGGGTGCGATCGATCACCAAGAGGCGATCGTCCTTGATGTCCTTAAATGCGTTGCTATCTTCCAAACTCAAAATCATGCGGATTTCTTTGGTTTTATTGCGGATGATTTCATAGAGCGCGCGCTGTTCTTTGACATCTTCCATCACAATCAAAATATCATTCACATTGGCATCTAAAAAGGGATAGAGCTTGTAGGCTGAGGTGGGGTCAAACAAATGCACCTCAAACGTGCTCGGCAAGCTAGCAGGCAGACAAGTTTGATCTTTGGTGATCACTAAGTAAAAATTATTGCTAAAATACTTAGAAACCACCACTTCCATAAACTTTTTGGCCACCTTGCCCTCTAAAATCAACGCAACTTTCTTCATGCCTTTTCCATGCTATGATCTCTAGCTTTATTATATAGTAAAAAAGGTGATCCAATGGATTTTTGCTTAAAGGGGCAAGAGGGGTGTGCGCGCGCGGGCACTTTGAAACTAGCACATGGCATTGTGCAAACCCCCATTTTTATGCCCGTAGGCACGCAAGCTAGCGTGAAAAGTCTAGATGCACGAGACTTACAAGTGCATTTAAAAGCCTCCATTATCTTGGGCAACACCTACCATTTATATTTGCGGCCCGGAGCCAGCGTCATTAAAAATCTAGGCGGACTGCATGGTTTTAGTGGCTTTCAAGGTAATTTTTTAACCGATAGTGGCGGATTTCAAGCATTTTCTTTACACACACACACCAAAGAGCACTCTAAGGGTATTGTCTTTAAATCCCACATTGATGGGAGCACCCATCTTTTCACCCCCCAAAAAGTCCTAGACACCCAATACGCCCTTAATAGCGATATTTGCATGGTGCTAGATGATTTGGTGGGCTTGCCCGCCCCACTTGAACGCTTAAAGTTGGCGGTGCAAAAAACCACAGAGTGGGCTAAAGAGAGCCTTACACACCATAAAAGCCACGCGGGGGCGACAAATTATATTTTTGCCATCGTGCAAGGGGGGATCAGCCATGAATTGCGTAAAATCAGTGCGCTGGATTTATGCGCTTTGGATTTTGATGGGTATGCCATTGGGGGGTTAGCCGTAGGCGAGAGTGCCCAAGAGATGTATGAAATGATCAGCTACACCACAGAGTTTTTGCCCACCCACAAACCCCGTTATTTAATGGGTGTGGGCACACCCCAAGATTTGTTAGAGGCTATCGAGCGGGGCGTGGATATGTTTGATTGTGTGATGCCCACAAGAAACGCGCGCAACGGCACGCTTTTTACTAGTTGTGGCAAAATCTCGATTAAAGCGCAAGCGCATAAAGAGAGTGAAGAGCCTTTAGATAAAAATTGCGCGTGCTACACCTGCCAGCACCACTCTAAAGCCTATTTGCACCACCTTTTTAAAGCTAGGGAATTGAGTTACTTTAGGCTAGCCAGCTTGCATAATTTGCACTTCTACTTAGAGCTAGTGCGGGGGGCTAGGGAGACGATTTTAAAGCAAGAGTTTAGCACTTACAAGCGTGCTTGGCTGGAACGCTTGGGCTAATCCTTTTGGTTGCGTAAAAAAGTGGGCTTGTCCAAATCCACACCATTAAAGGTCTCCCCACTGCTAGCCATTTTCAAATTCTCTAACGCACTCTTAGAGAGGCTAAAGGAGGGTTTGGACTCTGTCTCGTCCTTATTTTCAACGGGTTTTTCAAAACCGGTCGCCACAATGGTTACCTTGACATGATCGGTGGGCGTGTTAGTGGAGGTGCATTTCCCAAAGATAATGTCAGCATCCTCATCGGCCATCGACTCCACGATGCTAACCGAATTGGTGATCTCTAAAAGCGGATAATCTGGGTGGCATTCAAAATTAATCAACACCCCCATTGCGCCATTGATAGAAACATTGTCAAACAAGGGGGAGGCAATGGCATTCTCCACCGCCACGGTGGCGGCATTCACCCCTGTAGCTTCGCCTATGCCCATCAAAGCCAACCCGCGGTGATTCATCACCGTTTTTAAATCCGCAAAATCCACATTAATATCATTCTCTCCATAGTTAATGATCATGCTCGAGATGCCATTAACTGCCTTAGCTAAGATGTTATCCACCTCTTTAAAACTCTCTTTAATCCCCGCGTTCTTGTCAATAAAGCCGATGAGTTTTTCATTGGGGATCACCACAATCGAGTCGCTCACAGCCTTGAGTTCTTTTAAGCCCTCTTCAGCGATGCGCGCCCGCTTTCTGCCCTCAAAGCTAAAGGGTTTGGTTACCACAGAAACCGTGAGCGCACCCGAATCCTTAGCAATTTGAGCAATCACAGGGGCTGCTCCTGTGCCCGTACCCCCACCCAAGCCCGCTGAGATAAACACAATGTCCGCACCGGTTACCATGTTTTTGATCACTTCCACACACTCTTGGGCGGCTTGTTTGCCCACCTCTGGTTTCATACCAGCTCCCCTGCCCCCTGTGATCTTTTCTCCCAAGCGGATTTTATTCTTAGCCGTAGAGGACTTGAGGGCCTGTCCATCTGTGTTGGCCACAATTAACATGATGTCCTTATAAGTGCCCGTTGCTATCAAATGGGCGATCATATTTGACCCACCCCCACCCACACCGATCACGACAATCTTTGCCCCATTGGTCTCAAAGATTTCTTCTACGCCTATCTCCATTTCATTCAACATCGCCACAACCCTTCTTCAAAATAACTTAGAGCCCCATTCTCTGATTCGTTGGAAAAATCCCACTTCTTTAGGCGTTTCATAGGGATACATTATATCCTTTTTCCGCTCCTTTATCTCCTTGTTTGTCTCCCCCGTATGTTTCAAATTTGTCAAATCGGTTTCAATATAGTTACGTTCAGGCGTGTAGGTAAAAGCAGGTTGGGCATTCTGTTTGATCTCTTTGTAGCGGATTGTTTTCTCCGAGTCTTTTTCATAGTTGGTATGCCCCCCGGCTCCATATAAGATCAAGCCAATAGCCACCGAACTTGTGGGGTCTTTGAGCTCCTCAAATAAGCCACTCACCTCTATGGGTTTAGCAATGCGCACCGGGACATTCCCAAAGATTGCGGAAGCTACATGTCTAATACCCTCCATGTGAGTCATACCCCCGGTTAAAACTACGCCCCTCCCTAAGCTATCTTTGAGCTTGCTACTGATGAGGGCATTATTGAGCAAGTTAAACACCTCTAAAACACGGGTGTTGATGATCTCATGGACAAATTTTAGCGAAAAGCGGTTTTTTTTATTCTCAGCTCCTACAGCCGGGACCTCAATTTCTTGATCGCTCTCCTCAGCCATCAAGTTGCCATACTCGCGTTTGACATATTCTGCCGCACCTAGTGGCGTGTGTAGTCCAATGGCTAAATCATCCCGAATGTGTTCAGAGCCCACCGGGACATAACTATTAAAGCGCATCGAAGAGCCCTCATAGACCATGATATTACAAGTGCTCCCCCCAATATCAATACACGCCACGCCTAAAGCGCGTTCATCTTCACTCAAAGTGGCAATAGAAGCCGCATAAGCACTCAAAACGATGTTTTCAATCTTAACCCCGGCTAGCTGGATCGTGCGCCGTAAATTTTCCAAACTGCTGTGTTGCACGGTAACAATGTGGGTAAAAACCTCCAGCCTAGATCCGCTCATGCCCATCGGGTCTTCAATATTGTCCTGATTATCCAATTTGAATTGGTAGGGCAAAATATGAATCACTTCATGCCCGCTAGGGATAGCTGCATTGTGCAAGGCGGTATCCAGCGCGCGGTTGATTTCTTTCAAGGTGATCTCGTTGTTGGGCACATTGATAATCCCCGAGCTATTCACACTTTGGGTATAAGCCCCCGAAATGGACACAATCGCCTTTTCCACAAAATCCAAACCAGCCATGCGCTTGGCATCCTCAATAGCTTTTTTAACAATCTCGCCCGCTTGGCTAATATTGCTGATGCTCCCCTTACGCACACCCTCAGATTTTTGCACACTCGCTCCGATCACCTGTGGTGCGCCGTCCTTGATCTCAGCGATGATGGCGCAAATCTTGCTAGAGCCAATATCCACACCTAGTATGATCGGATTCAAGATCTACTCCTGCAGATTCTTAGAATAGAGGGTAACGGGGTATTGCGCCCTTAGCATGGACACCAGCACTCCATCAAAAGATTGTGCCTTGAGATTGCCAAAGGCTTCTTTTAAAGTATGCGTATCCTTGAGGGCGTGTTTAAAATCTTGGGCGTAAATTTGATAAAGCACCGCCTTGGGCCCCTCTAAGATCATATACCCCTGCTTGTAGGGTTGGTTAAAAATATGGCGCACCAGCTTTTTGGATTGTTCGGGACTCAAATCGTGAATCGTACCTTGAAAATCTGAGGTGATGGTGCCGATGTCCTCTCCTTGGAAGTTTTTAACCTGCTGGCTGGCTTCCTTTTCTAATTGCTCTTTTTGTTGGATCGCACCCAAAGCCACACGCACCTGAGCTTTAGCCTCCTCAAAAGTTTGGATTTGGTTACTATCTTTGGCACGCAATTTCACCACCAACCACCCGTCCTCATAATTCTGTGGCTTGAGTACTTCGCCCACCCGTAAGGTCTCTATTTTTTGGTTGATTTCCCCTGAATAGGGTAGGCTGGTCAAAGTTTTGGCGTTAAGCTTGAGGGTGTTTTTTTTGAGTGCCAAATATTTTTCTAGGGCGACCTCTTGGGCTTTGTGGAGCAAGTAGGCCTGTTGCACCTTGTCTTTAACATGTTCAAAATCCTCTAACTTACCCCCTTTGCTGTAGGCACTTCTATTTTTTTGGTAATAATCTTGTAGCTGCTGGGTTGAAATACCCGCTTTCAGTTCATCGGGCTTAACCTCTACACTCTCAAGGGTGTAGCTGGTGGGCTTCTTATAAGTGTTCTTGTGTTGCTCGTAATATTTTTTCAGATCGTCTTCTTTTAAGGCCACCGCTTGGGGTTCTAAAATCTTAATGCGCACCTTGTCTTGGAGTTGCAATGCCCATAAAAATGAGTCAAACTCTAGGGGGGTGGTGGCTTTAGGGAAGAGGGCAGAGATTTTTTGCAAGATGAGGGCATTTTTGACATTGTCTTCAAAGGCACTAGGGCGGTAGTGGTTCTCTTGAAGGATTTTTTTATACAAGTCTTCATCAAAATGCCCGTCTTTTTGGAACATACTACTCTTTTTAATTTCGGCGATAATCTCATTAGAACTCACACCCAAGCCCAAATCTAGGGCGAGATTTTTCAGCAAGGCTTGGTTAATGAGCACTTGGAGTGCGCTACGCTCTAAGCCCATCGCCTTAATTTGCTTTTCATCTAAATCTTTGAAATTGGGGATGGATTGGCTATAAGCATCTACAAGTTGCTTGTAAGCCATATCTAGCTCTTCTTGGGTGATCAAGATACGCCCGACCTTAGCCACACTCCCGCTTGCAAAAGAAAAATTATACTGCCCCCAACCAATCATACCCGCTGCCACAAAAGCAATCGTGCTGATCCAAATGGTAACCACCAAGTATTTTTTGTGCTTTTGCATCCACGCGATCAAGCCCTATCCTTTGCCCTAAAATTGCCCTAAATGTGCTATTCTAATGAAAACTGACTAAAAGCATGCTTTAATTTTAGCCTAAAAGACCGATGTAGCACTTTATGAATAATGCCAAGTGGAATACCCTAGACCTCAAATATATCTGGCATCCATGTAGCCAAATGCATGACCATGAAAGCCTGCCCCTAGTGCCCATCAAGCGGGCAGAAGGTGTCTATCTTTACGATTTTGATGGGCGTGCCTATATTGATGGCATCAGTAGTTGGTGGGTGAATCTCTTGGGGCATAGCCACCCCTATATTAACAAAAAACTCCAAGAGCAACTAGAAAGTTTAGAACATGTCTTGTTGGCAGGTTTTACCCACCCCCAAATTATCCGCCTCTCTGAACGACTTTGTGTGTTGGGCGGGTTTGAAAAATGCTTTTATGCGGATAATGGGTCTTCATGCATTGAGGTCGCCCTCAAGATGAGTTACCATGCCCACTTGCTAGAGGGGCAACATAGACCCAAATTTTTATCCTTAGAAAATGGTTACCATGGCGAAACTTTGGGGGCTTTGAGCGTGGGGGGTGTTGGGCTGTATAAGGACACCTACAAGGGGCTATTTTGCCAGCAACTACAAACCCCCGTGCCCCAAAATGATGCCGATGTTACAAATGCCCTACAAGCCCTAGAAAAGATTTTAGAAAAAGAACACAAAAATATCAGTGCTTTTGTTTTAGAACCCTTAGTTCAGTGTGCCGGGCAGATGCACTTTTATAGTGCCGACTTTGTACACCAAGCTAGCCAGATGTGCCAAGCTTTGGGCGTGCATGTGATCTTTGATGAAATTGCGGTGGGTTTTGGGCGCACGGGGACTTTATTTGCTCACCAGCAATGCCAAGTAAAACCCGATTTTCTATGCCTCTCTAAGGGGATCACGGGGGGATATTTGCCCCTAGCGGTGGTGCTCACCAAAAATGAAATTTACGATAAATTTTACGCCCCATACACAGAGAATAAAAGTTTTTTACACTCCCATAGTTATACAGGCAACGCCCTAGCCTGTGCGTGCGCCAATGCAACCCTAGACCTCTTAGAACAAGAGCAGGTTTTAGAGAAAAACAAGACCCTAAGTTTATATATCCAAGCCTGCATGCAAGATCATTTGGGGGGATTAAAGGGGGTAGCCAACCTACGCGCTCAGGGCATGATCTTTGCCTTTGAGTTGGAGGGTTGTTGCCCCTCTAAGCGCCTTAGCCTTGCCATTTTTGAAAAAGCCCTACAAAGAGGCTTGCTTGTGCGTCCTCTTAACAACACGATCTACTTAATGCCCCCCTATATTATTACTCCAGAGCAAGCCCTCATGGCAGTGCAGGCAATCCAATCCCTCGTCTTGGAGCTGGCATAACTTTTAAGCATCATTAGGGTATAATGGTGCATTTTATAGCGATTTTCTCACTAGAGCCTAAGGGAGTGCATGCAAAATAAGCAACATAAAAAGAAGCGTGTTTTGGTTAAATTTTCTGGTGAAGCCCTAGCTGGTGAGAGCCATTTTGGGATTGATATTCAGATTTTAAGCTATATTGCCAAAGAAATCAAGCAATTAGTCGAACATGGCATTGAAGTGGGAATTGTCATTGGTGGGGGGAATATCATTCGGGGTGTGAGTGCGGCTAAGGGGGGGATTATTCGGCGCACAAGTGGGGATTACATGGGCATGTTGGCCACGGTCATTAATGCGGTGGCGATGCAAGAAGCCCTAGAGCACATGGGGTTAGATGTGCGGGTGCAAAGTGCGGTTGAAATTAAGGAAGTCTGTGAAACCTACATTTACCGCAAAGCCATCCGACACTTAGAAAAAGAACGCATCGTCATCTTTGGAGCGGGCACGGGCAACCCCTTTTTCACCACCGACACAGCCGCCACGCTTAGGGCCATTGAGATTGGCGCAGATTTGATCGTTAAGGCGACCAAAGTTGATGGGATTTATGACAAAGACCCTAATAAATTTGAAGACGCTAAGAAAATCGACACCTTGAGTTATAACGATGCCTTGATTGGCAATATTGAAGTGATGGATGACACCGCTATCTCCCTAGCCAAAGACAATAAACTCCCGATCGTGGTTTGCAACATGTTTAAGAAAAATAATCTTTTGCATGTAATTAAGGATCAACAGGGTGTTTTTTCTATGGTAAAATAGAATACACTAGCCAAAAAGGACATATTTGAGAACCGAAGAAATTGTAGCCAAAGCCTTAGAAAAAGTGGATAGCGATCGTTATGTTTTATCAAACTTGATTTTTTCACGGGTCAAACAGCTAGGAGCAGGCGCGCACCCCCTAGTCCCCGTGGATACCAAGATTCACAAGCTGACAGACATCGCTATTTTAGAAATTGCTGAGGGAAAAATCAGTCTTGATCGCATTGATGGAAGATACTAAGCATGCCCCCTATGGTAGTTTGCTTGAAGTCTTAGAACTTTTAAAAGAGGTTGTTACTCCTAGCGAGGCCATCCGTGTTTTAAAGAACATCGCCCCCATCACGTCTAAGGTCGCCCAAGCTCTAGATTTAGCTACTCACTACCACACGGGACAAAAGCGCAAGGGCGGTGCTCCCTACATCACCCACCCTATCAGCGTGGCTTGTATTGTTGCCTTTTGTGAGGGCGATGAGGCGATGATCTGCGCCTCTCTCTTGCACGATGTCGTGGAAGACACGCCTTGCGAACTCTTGGAGGTCCGTGAGAAATTTGGCGAAGATGTGGCTAATTTGGTCGATGCGCTCACCAAGATCACCGAAATCCGCAAAGAGGAATTAGCATTTGACCCCCAAAACCCCCGCCTTGTGCTCTCGGCTTTGACTTTCCGCAAAATCCTCCTCAGTGCCATTAAAGACCCCCGGGCGTTGGTGGTTAAAATCAGCGACCGCTTGCACAACATCTCCACCCTAGATGCCCTCTCACGCGACAGACAAATCCGCATCTCCAAAGAAACTCTAGCTGTCTATGCACCCATTGCTAGCCGTTTGGGGATGTCCTCAATCAAAAACGAGTTAGAGGAAAAATGTTTTTATTTTATCTACCCCCAAGAGTACCAAAAAATCCGATCCTATTTGGACCAAAATAAACAATCCCTATCTTTAAAACTCAACCAGTTTGCCAGCAAATTAGAAAAGATGTTCTTTGAAGCAGGTTTTGGGGAGAGTGATTTTCAAATCGCTACCCGCATCAAACGCCCCTACTCCATTTACCTCAAAATGCAACGCAAGGGGGCGGTGAGCATTGATGAGATTTTGGATTTAATGGCGGTGCGTATCTTGCTTAAAAATCCCCTAGATTGTTATAAAATCTTAGGGATCGTGCATTTGCGTTTTAAACCCATTGTGTCGCGTTTTAAAGATTATATCGCTTTGCCTAAAGAAAATGGCTACCAGACGATCCACACGACTATTTTTGACGAGTCTAGCATTTATGAAGTGCAAATCCGCACCTTTGAAATGCACATGGCTGCTGAATATGGCAACTCTGCACATTGGAAATACAAGGCAGGGGGCACAGAACCCGATTCGCTCAAATGGCTCTATAACCTCAAATACCAAGGTCAAGACACCAAAGATAATCCTAGGGAGTTTTATGACTTGGTCCAAAGCGATCTTTACCGCGAGGACATTACGGTGTTTTCCCCACAAGGGGATACCTATACCTTGCCGGTGGGCGCGATTGTGCTAGACTTTGCCTACATGGTGCATAGCGAGTTGGGAGATAAGGCTGAAAAAGCCTTTGTGAATAACAAAAAAGCCCTACTCAACCAAGAGCTTAAAAGCGGGGATGTGGTGAAAATCATCAAGGGTAAAAAAAGTGTCCCACGCCACATTTGGATCGACCAGCTCAAAACCTCCCGTGCTAAGAGTCATTTAAAATTGCAGAGAAAAAACCAGCTCAAGGAGATCGATTCTAAAAGCATGGTCAATATTCTTAGCTCCATTTTTGAAACCCCGATTTTCAATGCCGACATGGGATCAAAAAACTACTTGAGTTTTGAAAAAAGGCTTTTGGAATGTGGCGTGGAGAACACTTTGAGCGAGGCAGCCAAGAGTGCCGATGGGTTGAAGAAATTAGTTGAAGAAATCCAAGAGAAGGTGAAGGAAGTCCCTCCCAAGAGTCGCAAAGTCCGCGAGCCCCGCCAGTTTGGCTTTTTGATGAAAAACTTGATGCAATTTAGTTTGGCTAGTCGGGTTTTACGGCTTTGGACACCCCACATCGGACTTAAAAAGTCCTACTTGGATAATTTTATTGTCTATACCAACCCGCATGTGTCCATCAAACAGGTCTTGTTTAACGATTGTTGCCACCCCAAACATGGCGATGAGATCGTAGCGATCATGCCCAATTACAAAGATCATAAGGTGATTGTGCATCATAAATTGTGCAAACAGGCGATCATCGATATTGATTTGAGCTTGCCGATGGTCTTTGTGGAGTGGAACAAGAAAAACAAAGAGATTTACAAGGGCATTTTTTACCTCGAAGACAAAAAAGGTGGGTTGCTCCAGTTGCTAAGTTTTTTAGCCAAAAATGATTGTAACATTGTGGGGATCAACTATGCAGGCTACAAAGATAGTTTTTCCTCTCATTGTGAGATTTTGTTTGAATATAATGACAAAGAGATCAGCACCTTTAAAGAGATTGTTACACGCAAATACCAAGAAAGATTAGTGGGTTTTTCAAGTTTAAAAGACGCTTATCAAGCCTAAAGGACAAACATGCAAGCACAGATCAAAGAAGCGATGGCTGACATCACTAGGGGCATGGGCGAGTGCATTGGACTAGAATACTTGCAAAACTTGGTGGAGCGTTTTTACACCACCAAACAACGCTTTTATGCCAAGGCTGGTTTTGACCCCACAGCCCCAGATTTGCACTTGGGGCATGCCGTGCTTTTAAATAAATTAGCCACCTTGCAAAGGCATGGCGCACGGGTGCAGTTTGTGATCGGGGATTTTACTGCCACCATTGGCGATCCTAGTGGTAAGAGCGAAACGAGGAAAACCCTAAGCTTTGAAGAGGTCTTGATCAATGCTAAGACCTACGAGCAACAAGTGTTTAAAATTTTAGATTCCACACTTACCGATGTGTGCTTTAATTCAAAGTGGTTACGCCCGCTGGGCGCAGATGGTTTGCTTGTATTGACTTCTAAATTTTCAGTGGCTAGAATGCTCGAAAGGGACGATTTTGAGAAACGCTATAAAGAAAATAAACCCATTAGCGTGGTGGAGTTCATGTATCCGCTCTTGCAAGGCTATGATTCAGTTGCCTTAGATTGCGACATAGAGCTTGGAGGCAATGATCAAAAGTTTAATCTCTTAGTGGGGCGGTTTTTACAGCGCGCCTATGGTCTGGACAAGGAACAAAGCGTGCTCACCATGCCCTTGTTAGAGGGTTTAGATGGGACACACAAGATGAGCAAGAGTCTAGGCAATTACATCGGCATCACAGAACCAGCAGAAAGCATGTATGCTAAACTTTTGAGCATTAGCGATGATTTGATGTGGCGTTATTACGAACTTTTGAGCGCAAAAAGTAGTGCCCAGATTGCCCAGCTTAAAAATGGCGTAGAAAAAGGGGAATTGCACCCCAAAGCCATCAAAGAAAACCTAGCCCTAGAGATCACCACCCGCTTACATACAGCCAAGCAAGCCCAACACGCTCAGGGCGAATTTGATCGCGTTTTTAGCCAAAAGCAAACCCCTAGTGATTTAGAACAAATGGCATTTGGTGCGGGGATTTGGGTTGCAGAATTGCTCAAACAGGCTAAACTAAGCCCCTCCACTTCCCAAGCACGCCGCGACATTAAAGCTAAAAGTGTCAAAATCAATCAAGAAGTGCTCTTAGATGAAAACTACCATTTTTCTCAAGGAAGTTATGTGGTGCAGGTGGGTAAGCGCCGCTTCATCCGCGCCATCATTAACTAAGCGGTAAAAACATGGCTTCTACACTAAAACCGCTCAAAATTGGCAAACACACCATCCAATACCCCATTTTTCAAGGGGGTATGGGTGTGGGGATTAGTTGGGACGAATTGGCCGGCAATGCCACTAAAGAGGGCGTTTTGGGCGTGATCTCGGCAGTGGGCACGGGCTATTATAAAAATATGCGCTTTGTGGAAAAAATGATCTCCAAAAAGCCCTTTGAAGCCCTTAACTTTTACTCCAAACAAGCCCTGAATGAAATTTTCAGAAATGCACGCAAAATCTGTGGAGCTAAACCCTTGGGAGCCAATATCTTGCACGCCATTAACGAATACGGGCGGGTGGTGCGTGATGCGTGCGAAGCGGGGGCAAATGTGATCATCACGGGGGCGGGTTTGCCCACCAACATGCCCGAATTTACCAAAGACTTCCCCCATGTGGCACTGGTGCCCATTATTTCCTCGATTAAAGCCCTGCACATCATCTGCAAACGCTGGAGTGCGCGCTACAAACGCGTTCCGGATGCGATCATTGTGGAAGGACCTTTGAGTGGGGGGCATCAAGGCTTTAAATACGAGGATTGTTTTAAAGAAGAATACCAGCTAGAAAATTTAGTCCCGGGCATTGTGGAAGCTTCTAAAGAGTGGGGGCATATCCCCATTATTGCTGCTGGGGGCATTTGGGATCGCAAGGACATCGATACCATGCTTAATTTAGGGGCTAGTGGGGTACAGATGGCGACTAGGTTTCTGGGCACTAAAGAATGCGATGCTAAAGTCTATGCCGAGATTTTGCCCTCTTTGCAAAAAGAAGACATCTTGCTAGTTAAATCCCCGGTTGGCTACCCCGCACGCGCCATTAATACTGGCGTGTTGCAACGCATTAAGGAAGGCAACGCCCCCAAGATCTCTTGCGTGAGTAATTGCGTGGGGCCTTGCAACCGGGGCGAAGAGGCTAAAAAAGTTGGCTATTGTATCGCCGATGGGCTGGGGCGTAGTTATTTGGGCAATCGCATTGAGGGGCTCTATTTTACGGGGGCAAACGGGTATCGCATTGATAAAATCATCAGTGTTCATGAGCTGGTGCAAGAATTAACACAAGACTGATGCGTTTTATTTGGCTATGTCTTGCGCTATGCTTAGGCTTAAGTGCCCATGCGCTTAAAATTACCCAAATTGTTCCTTTTGGCACTAGCAGTGTCCGCATTAGCTTTAACAAGGATTTCCACCCGAGTGCACTCAAAACAACCCACTTGAGTCCTGCCAAAGACCTTTTGGAGATCAAAGCCCAACTTTTAGGTCCTCCCAAGAGTTATCCCTTTCCCCATAACACTTTGATTAAAATTAGCAAGCATGGCAAATACACGATCAGGATATTGATCAAATTCCACAGACAAACCCCATACCAACTCAAAATCACTGCCAATCATCTTTATATCTCCCTTGCCAACAAACCCCCAGCCACTGCCAGCCTCCCATCCCCCCCACCAGAGCCAACCCCTAAGCGTTTTAAGATTGTCTTAGACCCCGGGCATGGTGGGCGTGATTGCGGGGCTATGGGGGCTAGCCATATATGTGAAAAGCACATTGTCTTGCATGTGGCCAAATACCTACAACAAGAACTTAAAGGACGCGGGTATATTGTCTATATGACCCGCCACAACGATCATTATATCGGTTTGAAGGAGCGCACCGAATTTGCCAACAACAAAGAAGCCGATTTGTTCATTTCTATCCACGCTAACTCAATCCCCAAGCATGCTACTTCTAACCCCCAAGGCGTAGAAACCTATTTTCTTTCACCCGCCCGTAGTGAAAGAGCGCGTAAAGTCGCCGAACAAGAAAACCAGGATGATGTGCGGGGTATGGATTATTTTTCAAAAATGTCCTTTTTAAACTCGCTCAACTCCCAAAGGCTCGTGATCTCTAACAAACTAGCCATTGACATCCAATTTGGTATCTTAAGTTTATTGCGCCAACATTATCAAGGTGTTGTGGATGGAGGTGTTCGGGAGGGTCCTTTTTGGGTGCTAGCCGGAGCACTCATGCCCTCTATCTTAATTGAGATTGGCTACAACTCCAACCCCAAAGAGTCTAAGCGCCTCCAAGACAAAACTTACCAACAATTTCTAGCAAAAGGGATTGCCAATGGCATCCAAAGCTTTTTTGAAAAAAACTATTGATCTCTCTATGAAAAAGCCCAACACCTATAAGTTGGTGCTCTCCTCAGTCTTTTTTGTCCTCTTTGTGATCACTGCTCTAGCCTTGATTCTCTCAGCATTCCAACGCAATTTCTCCCAACTTTTTGCCATTTTCAACGAACCCGGGCATTTTTACGCCATCTTGATCTCCATTTTTTATATCTGTGGCATTTTGATGTCCTTTGGGTATTTTATCGCCACTAGACGCAAGCACTCTTTATTTATTCCCAAATTACTAGCCCTAGCCGGCTGTGTTTTTTTTTGTTATCTCTTTTTGTTTAACCAGGTAAAGCCCAACAACGCACCCCCATTCTCTTTCTTCTTCTCTCTTTTTTTTTACCTAGCTTTTTTGGGTTTGGGGTTATGGCGTTTTTTGGCTAGATGGCATGCGCCTAGCTCCGCTTGGATCAAATATTTGATTTTTTTTGCACCCTCCATGAATGTCTGTTTGATTATACTCTTTGCCTCTAGCTTCCAACCCTATTTGCTCAAACACCATTGGCATGCATGGGTGGATTTTGCTCTTTTTGGTTTCAATCTTGCCTTTTTAATCGCCGTGTTAGCCAAAAGAAAAGAATATTTTGGAATCTACGAATATGCTAATTTATTGGTTCTCATCGCCGGCATTGTAACTTTTATGTTGAGCGCGCATGTGATCTGGCAAGTCGATCGTTACAATGATGCTAGATGGGCTTTTTATTTGTTGGGCTTTTTGGGGTGGTATGGGGAGTGGATGTATTTGAGCTTTAAAAACGGCGCACCTTCCTAATACCCTTAAAAAGAAGTTGTCTGTAAAAACAACGCAAAGAAAACTCTTCCTTAGCCCCCATTTTATAATGGATGTGTTTGAGGTAGTGTAAAATCTGTTGCCGATTAAGCTGACTCTCTTGGGCTTTTTGCTCTAAAATATAGTAGGGGATTTTTATAGGTCTCTTGTAAAAGGCATGCGCTATTTGTGTGTAAAACTCACCATGTGCTTGGTAACAAAAACGCCCAAAGACAAATGGCAAACTGGTTTTGGCATGCCAGAGCGCGGCTAAATCCACAAACTCTGCTTTTTCTTGGTAATAAAAGCGTAAAGCCTTATCCCCAATCAGCACTTGCCCCTTTAGCCCCAAAACTTGGCAGAGGGCATTCGAAGTTGCTGATTGTGTATCAATCCCTTCATCTTGTAGCACCACAAGTACACTTAAAACTTTCTTGTAGCCAATGATCGCACAGGGTGTAACTTGTTTTTTACGCCACGCTGCATAGCCGGCAATGGAGGAGATAAAGCCCGCATCTATGCGCCTAAAGAGAAAATCTTGATTGAGCTTAGCAGGATAAGTTTTTCTGTGATTTAAAAATTGTTTAAAACTTACAGGGGTCGGGTAGGCCTTGATAAAGACATCAAAGGGGAGCAAGTTCAAGTAATCAATCTTTCCAAAGCGCATTTTAAGACCTTTAAAGAATTAGCAAATCTTACACAAAAAACACAACGAAAAAAGGCGGGTTTTCATGTGTCTTGTCAAAAACATAGCCAAGTTATTATATACTAAAAGCCTATTTCAAAAGGAGTGATCATGCAAACATTCATCCAAGAATACAAAACCATCGAGCAGGAGCGCGCACAAGAGAATATCCCCCCCTTACCCTTAAACGCCAAACAGGTTAAAAGCGTGCTAGACATTCTTTTGCACTCTAAGGACATGCAAGAATGCGCTTTGGCTAAGGATTTATTGATTCAGCGCGTGAGCCCGGGCGTGGATGAGGGCGCACAGGTTAAGGCGCAGTTTCTAGGTCAGATTGCGCTTAAAAAAATAGAGTGTCCGCACTTTAGCCCCCTTGAGGCGGTGGAGTATCTAGGCACCATGCTAGGGGGCTATAATGTTGCGCCCCTAATAGAAGCCCTGCAAAGTAGCGATGTTGCAATCGCTAAGCAAGCCTGCAAGGCGTTAAAATCCACGCTTTTAGTCTATAACTCTTTTGAAACCATCGCTAATTTGAGTAAGAGCAACGCTCTAGCCAAAGAGGTTTTAGAGTCGTGGGCGAACGCCGAGTGGTTTTTGAATAAACCCGCCCTGCCTGAAAAGCTGGAGCTGTGCGTGCTTAAAATTGATGGGGAGACCAATACGGACGATTTGAGTCCGGCTAGCGATGCCTTCACAAGGAGCGACATCCCACTACACGCCAACGCCATGCTCAAAAACCGCATAGAGAATTACCAAGAGAGGTTAGCCAATATCAAGTCTAAGGGCGTGCCGGTGGTGTATGTGGGCGATGTGGTCGGCACGGGCAGTTCGCGTAAGAGCGCGACTAACTCTATCATGTGGCATTTTGGACAAGATATTCCCTATGTGCCCAATAAGCGCACGGGGAGCGTGGTGATCGGAGGGGTCATTGCCCCGATTTTCTTTGCCACTTGTGAAGATAGTGGCGCACTGCCCCTAGTTGCCGATGTGAAAGACTTGCATGAGGGCGACATCATTGAGGTGTATCCTTACAAGGGTGAGATTTACAAGCAGGGGCAGGTGGTGAGCACCTTTAAACTCGAGCCCACCACCCTAGCCGATGAATACCGCGCCGGGGGGCGTATCGCCTTGATCATTGGGCGGGGCTTGACCAACAAGGCGCGCAAATTCTTAGCGCTAGGTCCCTCAGAAGTCTTTGCCAAACCCCAACAACCCGCAGAGAGTCATAAAGGCTACACCCTAGCCCAAAAAATGGTCGGGCGTGCGTGCGCCCTTGAGGGTGTGCGCCCCGGGGCTTATTGCGAGCCCATCACCACCACTGTGGGCAGTCAAGACACCACGGGGGCGATGACTAGAGATGAGGTTAAAGAACTTGCCAGCCTTAGTTTTGAAGCCGATTTTGTCTTACAATCTTTCTGCCACACAGCCGCCTATCCTAAACCCTCCGATGTGAGCTTGCAAGCCACTCTGCCGGAGTTTTTTACCAGTAGGGGCGGGGTGGCGCTCAAGCCTAAAGATGGGATTATTCACTCTTGGCTCAATCGCATGGGCTTGCCCGATACACTAGGCACAGGGGGGGATAGCCATACGCGTTTCCCCATTGGGATTAGTTTCCCTGCTGGGAGTGGATTAGTGGCTTTTGCTGCGGTTACAGGCACCATGCCCTTGAATATGCCCCAATCCGTGTTGGTGCGCTTTAAGGGAGAAATGCAACCGGGCATCACCCTAAGAGACTTGGTCAATGCCATCCCCTATTATGCGATCAAACAGGGCTTGCTCACTGTGGAGAAAAAGGGCAAGAAAAATATCTTCAATGGCAAGATTTTAGAGATCGAGGGCTTGGGCAATATCAAGATTGAACAGGCTTTTGAGTTTAGCGATGCGAGCGCAGAGAGGAGTGCTGCCGCCTGCACTGTGCGCCTCAATAAAGAACCTATCATTGAGTATCTGAGCTCTAACATTCAGCTCATTGAGCAGATGATTGCCAGTGGCTACGAGCACAAAGAAACCCTCAAAAGACGGGCGCAAAAAATGCAAGAGTGGATTGACAACCCCGTGTTATTAGAGCCCGATCCAGATGCGGAGTACGCCGCCGTGATTGAGATCGATCTTAATGAGATCACAGAGCCCATTTTGGCATGCCCTAACGATCCGGACGATGTGGCGACTTTAAGTGAGGTGCTCAATAACCCCAAACGCCCCCAAAAGATTGATGAGGTCTTTATTGGGAGTTGTATGACCAATATTGGGCATTTTAGAGCCTTTGGCGAAATCGTCAAGGGAGCAGGGGCATCCCCTATTCGCCTTTGGGTGGTGCCCCCCACCAAGATGGACGAGCAACAACTCATCAAAGAGGGGTATTTTTCTATCTTTGGGGCTGCTGGGGCGCGCACAGAGGTGCCGGGGTGTAGCTTGTGCATGGGCAATCAAGCACGGGTGCGCGATAATGCCGTGGTGTTCTCCACTTCTACGCGCAATTTTGACAACCGCATGGGCAAGGGCGCGCAGGTGTATTTGGGCAGTGCGGAGCTGGGGGCGGTGTGTGCGCTTTTGGGTAAAATCCCTACCCCTAGCGAGTATCTAGGATTAGTGGCTGAAAAGCTAGAAGCGCGCCGCGAGGAGATTTATCGCTATATGAATTTTCACCTCATGGAGCCCATGGCACTTTAAAGAGCCTTTAAGCGCAACCTTAGCTATTTTCCCTAAGATAGGGGGTTTTTATGAAAGGGTTGCGTTGTGGATTTGGATTGGCAATTTATGTACCACGCCTTGCCTCTTTTTGAGCGTGGGCTTTTTATCACTCTTGAGATTTCCTTTTGGGGTGTTTTGGGGGCAACTCTTCTAGGTTTTGGCGTGGCTTTGTGTCTGTTCTTTAAGCCTAAGTTTTTAGCCAGCTTTGCTAAAATCTACACAGAATTAGCCCGAAACACCCCCCTACTCATCCAACTCTTCTTCTTATACTATGGTTTACACGAGGTGGGGCTTTCCCTTAGTGCCTTGCAATGTGCCGTGCTGGGCGTGATCTTTTTGGGTGGGGCGTATATGGCGGAGAGTTTTTTACTCGGACTAAAAGCTCTAAGCAAGGTGCAAATGGAGAGTTCCTTGAGTTTAGGGCTTTCTAAGTGGCAGAGTTTGTATTTTGTGCTCTTGCCCCAAAGTCTAGCGATCTCTTTGCCCTCACTTGGAGCCAATACGATTTTTTTACTCAAGGAAACTTCTGTGGTGAGCGCAATTGCTCTAGCAGACTTAATGTTTGTGGCTAAAGATTTGATTGGCATTTATTACAAGACCAATGAGGCTTTAATATTATTGGTATTTGCTTACTTGGTTGTGTTATTGCCCTTAAGTGGGCTGTTTGTGGCTTTGGAGAAATATTATAAGAAAAAGATATGTTAGAAATTTTAAATCTCTTTAATGCGGATAATTTAGCCCGCTTGGGCGAGGGGTTGGCAACGACTTTAAGCCTTGCCCTGATCTCTATTGTGTTTTCTTTAGTGGGCGGGGTTGGCTTGGGGGTGGTGATGGCTTTTGGGGGTAAAATCGTGCGCACTCTGTGCCGTGTGTATTTAGAGAGTGTGCGTATCATTCCGCTTTTGGTGTGGCTCTTTATTGTGTATTTTGGGCTGGCATCTGTATTTGATTTGCACATTGAGGCGTTTGTGGCGGGAGTGGTGGTCTTTGCGCTGTGGGGAGTGGCGGAGATGATGGACTTAACAAGGGGGGCTTTAACTTCTATCTCTAAACACCAAAGCCAAAGTGCAAAGGCCCTAGGTTTAACGGCCCTACAAACCACTTTGTATATTCTCTTCCCCCAAGCTTTTTTGGCGTTATTGCCTTCCAGCGTGAATTTATTCACCCGCATGATCAAAACCACCGCCCTAATCTCTCTCATCGGGGCGATTGACTTACTCAAAGTGGGGCAACAAATTATAGAGGTGCATGTAATCAGCATGCCCCATGCGAGTTTTTATGTCTATGGCTTGATCTTTGTACTCTACTTTGTGCTTTGCTATCCCCTCTCTTATTTGAGCCAACGCCTAGAGAGAAAATACCAACACCATCGAGGCTAAATGGCAATTTTGCAAACCATCCAATTACAAAAGTATTATGGCGATCATGTGGTGTTAAAGGGCATTGATTTTAGTCTCAACAAGGGGGAGGCGGTGGTGATTTTAGGGCCTAGTGGGTGTGGGAAAAGCACCTTTTTAAGGTGCTTGAATGGCTTAGAAGAAATCCAAGGGGGGCAGATTTTCTTTAATCATCAAGAGATCAGCGCGCCCAAGACCAATTGGAATCAAATACGCCAAAAGATTGGCATGGTGTTTCAAAATTACGAATTATTCCCGCATTTAAGCGTGTTGCAAAATATTTTATTAGCCCCTCTCAAGGTGCAAAAACGCGCCAAAGAGGAAGTGCAAGAGCAGGCGATCGGCCTTTTAAAGCGCGTGGGGTTAGAACACAAAAAGGGGGCCTACCCGCGGGAGTTAAGCGGGGGGCAAAAGCAAAGAGTGGCCATTGTGCGCGCGCTGTGCATGCAACCAGAAGTGATGCTTTTTGATGAGGTTACGGCTAGTCTCGATCCTGAGATGGTGAAAGAGGTGCTAGAAGTCATTTTAGAGTTGGCGCAAGAGGGGATGAGCATGGTCATTGTTACCCATGAAATGAAATTTGCCCGCAAAGTGGCGCATAGAATTGTGTTTTTTGATCAGGGCGTGGTGGTGGAGGAAAATGATCCAAATGCCTTTTTTGAAAATCCAAAGTCTGAGCGCGCGCAGAAATTTTTAGAAATTTTTAATTTCTTGGGGGGCTGTTAAATTTTTATTGCTAGAATGAACCCTCATTTTTTGGAATATGAGGAGCGGTCATGCGTGGTTTGAAAATTGCGGGTGTTTTGATGGCGTTGGTGGCGTTTCTTGTGGCAGGCTGTTCGGATCACAAAGCCCATGCCAAAGAAGATAGTCTAGCACTCATTAAAAAACGGGGGGTGTTGAAGGTGGGCGTGTTTAGCGACAAACCCCCCTTTGGTTATATGGACAGCAAGGGGCAGTTCCAAGGCTTTGATGTTTATATCGCTAGACGCATGGCTAAGGATTTGCTGGGCGATGAGAAAAAGATAGAGTTTATCCCTGTGGAGGCAGCTGCACGGGTGGAGTTTTTGAAGTCCAATAAGGTTGATGTGATCATGGCCAATTTTACCAAGACCAAAGAACGCGCGGTAGTGGTGGATTTTGCCAAGCCTTATATGAAAGTGGCTTTGGGGGTGGTGTCTAAAAATGGAGAAATTAAAAAGATTGAGGATTTGAATGGCAAGCAACCCTTAATTGTGGATAAGGGCACAACTGCTGATTTTTATTTTTCCAAGCACTATCCTAAAATCCCTCTGCTCAAATACGACCAAAATACCGAAACTTTTCTAGCACTCAAGAACAACCGCGGGGTAGCCCTAGCCCATGACAACACGCTTTTATTTGCTTGGGTGAAGAAAAACCCCGAGTTTAAAGTGGGTATCCCCTCTCTAGGCGATCAAGATGTCATTGCTCCAGCGGTCAAAAAAGGTGATAAGGCTTTGTTGGAGTGGCTTAACAAAGAGGTGGATACACTCACCAAGAGTGGTTTTTTCAAACAAGCTTACGATGCCACTTTGAAGCCTATTTATGGCGATGATGTCGATCCCAAGAGCGTGATCTTCGAGTAGATTTTAGCCCCTTCTTGGGGCAAGTGTTACCAAAAATTCTTTTCATATTAACTTCTGACAAAGCTGTATGTCGCTATCATTATCACTACTTTGACTTTGAGGAATGTTCATGTTGTTCAAGAAGAAAAAAGAAGATGATTCTGCCCAACTTTTAAATCAGGAGAATGAGGAGTTGAGGGCAATTTACAAGGCCGTAAATCGTTCAACCGCTTTGATTGAGTTTGATACGCAAGCACGGGTCATTAGTGCCAATGATAACTTTCTAAAGGTGATGGGTTATTCGCTAGAGGAGATTAAAGGCAAACCCCATGCCATCTTTTGTGATGCAGAGTATGTCAATGCCCCCGAGTATCGTAAAAATTGGGATCAACTCAGATCGGGGCAGTTCTTGCGGGGGAGATTTAAACGCTACACCAAACAGGGCGAGGCGGTTTTTTTAGAAGCAAGCTACAACCCTGTTTTTGATGCATCGGGCAAGGTGTATAAAGTCATCAAGTTTGCTCAAGATATCACAGCGCGATCTTTGGAATTTAATGACTTAAAGGCTATCCATGATGCGGTGAATCGCTCTATGGCATTAATTGAGTTTGATCTAGGCCTCCATGTCCTCACCGCTAATGAGAATTTTTTAACGCTTATGGGTTACACTTTAGACGAGATTGTGGGTAAACACCATTCAACATTTGTTGAACCAGAATATGCCGCCAGCTCCACTTACGCGCAAAATTGCAAAAAGGTTGTTTCGGGAAATTTTATCAGTGGTACTTTCAAGCGTCTCACTAAAAACAAACGCCTTGTTTATTTGGAAGCCACTTATAACCCCGTTTTTGATGAGAGTGGCAAAATTTATAAAATTGTCAAAATTGCCAACGATGTAACACACAAAGAGGACAGCAACCAAGAAAAATTTAATATGATTGTGGATCTCATCAAGGAAAACCAACAGCTCACCAGCAATGGGAGTGCGATGATTGAAAAAACGACAGATAATATCCAAGATGTAGCCGATGCCATGAAGAACAACACACATTTGGTGAATACCTTAAGCGCGCAATCTGAATCCATCTCTTCTATCACCCAGACCATTAAAGACATCGCCGATCAAACCAATTTATTAGCCTTGAACGCCGCCATAGAGGCCGCGCGTGCGGGCGAACACGGGCGCGGGTTTGCAGTGGTGGCTGATGAAGTGCGTAAACTAGCCGAGAGAACGGGCAAATCGGTCGCAGAGATCGGGGCGATCATCGGCTCGATTCGCGAGATCACTTCCCAAGTGGTGGTGAATATCACCGCTGGCATGGCATCTGCGGATAAAACTGTGGAATTATCCTATCAAAGCAAATCTTTAATGGATCAAATCAAAATTGCTAGCGACAATGTCGCGCAAAAAATGGGTGTTTAAAGGAAAAACATGGCAACTTCTCAAAAACCACTGACCGTAGTCTTAGAAGCTTTATCTTTGGGCAAACGCCATAAATTAGATGCGTTGGAAGAATTTGTTGATCTGGTCTCTTACCCGGGGACTCCTCAAGAACTAGTCTTGGAGCGCGCCAAAGATGCAGAGATCATCATTTTAAATAAAGTTAAGCTGAGTGGGGACATGCTCAAAGCCCTTAAAAGGCTCAAATGTATTTGTATCACCGCAACGGGCATGAACATGATTGATTTGGATGTGGCCAAAGAGTTGGGTATTCAGGTTAAAAATGTGGTGGGTTATTCCACCCATAGTGTTACCATGCACACCTTTGCGCTTGCCTTTAGCTTGCTCTCCAATATGCCCTACTACGATCACTATTGCAAGAGTGGGGAATATTGCAATAGCGAGCTTTTTTCGCATTTTAATAAGGATTTGATGTCCTTAGAAAACAAAGAATGGGGGATTGTGGGGCTGGGCAATATTGGCAAAAATGTCGCACGCTGTGCTAGTGCTTTTGGTGCGCACGTGAGTTACACTTCTACAAGTGGGCACAATTCTGATCCCACCTATCCCCAAAAATCCTTAGAGACCCTGCTCAAAACTAGCGATGTGATCAGCATCCACGCTCCGCTCAATGAGAAGACTCATAATCTCATCCACGCCCAACACTTCCCGCTACTCAAAAATAAAGCAATCTTGATCAATGTCGGGCGGGGGGGGATTGTCAATGAAGAGGAGCTAGCCCAAGCCCTTAAAACTCAGGACTTTTACTATGCTAGCGATGTCTTTGAGCAAGAACCCATGCGCGCTGATCACCCCTTTTTAGATCCCACAATACAGCCCAAACTTTTACTCACTCCCCACATCGCGTGGGGTTATGGCGACACCATTAAAAAACTCATCGCTGCCACGATTGAAAATGTCAGGGACTATTTAAAAGGGCGTGCTTAAGGGCTTGGGCACCAACTACCTTGTTGTATAACCCTTAATCTTGTTCTTAGTGCCCTTATACTATACTCTGAGCCAAGACTAAATGAGAGAAAGAGAGTGTGGTATTTTTCCAAATTTTCAAGGTTTGCTAGGGTTAGCGGGGGGTTTTGGCACTTTGTTTTAGGGCTTGGTATGGTGTTAGCAGTGGCACAGGGAGCAGACTCTAAAGTGGAATCTGTAACCGGTCAAGGAGGTTCTAGTGCTAAGAACCTAGACAAATACGTTAAAGAAGCTCTAGGCAAATCCAAGAAAGAACATCAAGAGTCCCCCAAACGCTCTCAAGATCAGGAGAAGGGCAAACAGGCTAACAGGTCAGGGTCTTCCAAAAAAACACCTAGCCAAGATTTAGCAGAAGGCAGGGCAGATAACATCGTGGGCGGGATTGCTATCACGGTCAATAACGATCCGATCACGCTTTATCAAATTGAAACCCAAGAGAGAGAACAGCATGTGAGTCGCCAACAAGCCATTAATGCCTTGATTCTCCAGCGTATCCAAGCCCAAGAGATCAAGCGCCTAAAAATTGACATTGAAGATGACAAGATCGATGCTGAGATTGAGAATATCGCACGGCACAATGGCATGGACACTCAAGATTTTATGCGGACCTTAGCCGGAGAGGGCATTAACCCAAGTGCCTACCGCGCCCAGCTCAAAAAACAGCTTGAGACACGGGAACTTTTGCGCAATATTTTGCTCTTTAATGTCAATACCAATAGCGAAACCAAAATGCGCGAGTATTACAACGCCCACAAAGATGAATTTAGCATCCCTAGTGAGATCATCACGATTCGCTACATGGCCAAGGATACTAAAACACTCACCCAAGCCCTTGAAAATAGAAATGTGGAAATTCCCGGGGTTACGCACAATGAAGAAAAAATCCATGTCAAATCTTTAAACCCGCAGATCGCCCAAATGTTTCTCTCCACCAAGGAGAATATGTTCACGCCAATTTTGAATGCGGGTGGGGGGAACTATGTTTCTTTTTTTATCAAACAAAAACTGGGCAAAGAAAATGTATCTTTTAATCAGGCTAGAAACTTCATTGCCGGCAAACTTATTGAGGACCAACAAGACAAAATTCTAGCCGAATATTATGAGAAGTTACGGGTTAAGGCAAAAATCAAGTTTTTACGCCAATAGAGCAAGTCTGTGGAGCAATTAGCGTTCATCTATAAAGACTCGCTCTTTAGTGTCGCCATCTTGGTTTTCATCATTGGGAGTGTAATCTTGATGGATTATTTCCGCTCTGCTCTAGCACACCGCCGTAACCTTAAAACCCTCAATGCGCTTTCTCTCTCCTATTCTCAAGTGGAATTAGCTTATGAGGTCCAACAACTCTTGGCTAAAGAGCAAGAAAATGCCCTAGAGGTCTTGGGTTTTAAGACTTGGATGTTTTTGGCTAAACATTATGCTAAATACGGCAATAGCGAACAGGCGATTAAAATCTATTTGGTTTTATTACCCAAATACCAAAACGATCGCATCGCCATTTTAGAGAGTCTAGCCAAAGCCTACATTGATATGGGCTATGTGCAAAAGGCGCGTGATATTTTAATCGAGGTTTTGCGTATCGATCCGGGTAACACCCACGCCCTACATGCCATGGTACAAGCTCATGAAATCATGTGCGAGCCCAAAAAAGCCTTGCAAGTCTTGGAATGCTTGGATGAGCTAGGGACCAGCGGTTTAGCCGACACCTATTATTACTTGCAAATGCAAATTTTGATCGAGCAGGATTTGGGTCTTGAGGATAAGAGTTTTGCCATTCTCACACTGGGACACCAACAACCCAAACTCTATAAGCTGGCACTCAGGCATTGCAAAAGCCACCACAAGCCTCTATTCTTACAAGAAATCACCTCCTTAGAAGAGGCAATGCCCTACATAGACCTCCTATGGGATATTAAAAAAGAAGAGATTCAACCTTTTTTAGAGAGTTTGCACCCCAAGCTTTTAGAGGTGTTTGTGGCAAAGGGGTATGTGGAGGGGGTGTGCGATACGCTAGAGTTAGAGATTTTTAAAACTTTCCATGCCAAATACCAAATCAATTTGAATTTTAGTTACCAATGTTCTTTTTGTAAAAGTCTCTCCCCCTTTGAGAGTTACCGCTGTTTGGTTTGCACACAGATAGGCCCCAAAGAGGTGATTTTGGGCATTGAAAAACACCCCAATGACTATAGCAAGAATAGCAATTTGAATTAGGAGGTTCGATGAAATGTATTGAGCTTTTTTGTGATGGGTCGTCTTTGGGTAATCCGGGCTTTGGGGGTTATTGTGCCATCTTGCGTTATCAGGGTGTGGAGAAGATCATTGCCGGATCAGAGAGCTACACGACCAATAATCGCATGGAACTTAGGGCCGTGAATGAAGCTTTAAAAGTCCTTAAAGAACCATGCCAAATTGCCCTTTATAGTGATTCGACCTATGTTTGCTATGGGATTAGCCGTTGGCTAGTAGCATGGGTGCTTAAGGACTTCGCTAAGGTCAAAAACGCCGATCTGTGGCGTGAATTTGTGAGCTTGCGTGCCCCGCATGAAATCAGCACCCATTGGATAAGAGGGCATAGCGGGCATGCTCAAAATGAAAAATGCGACAGGCTGGCTAGGGAACAAGCCTTGCAGCACAAAATCGCCAATAAGGGGCAATGAGATGTTACAAACACTTCAAGAATGCTTGGGTTATGTTTTTAAGGACGCAGAGTTGCTCCAACAAGCCTTAACGCACAGGAGTGCCAAAGCCCACAAAAATAACGAACGCTTGGAGTTTTTGGGCGATGCGGTGTTGGATTTGGTGGTGGCTGAGATTTTATTTGCGCGTTTTGAGGATTTGCAAGAAGGCGATCTCTCTAAAATGCGCGCCTCGTTGGTCAATGAAAAGGCTTTTTTTAAACTAGCCTTACTTTTAAATTTGCAAGATCACATTTTAATTTCAGCCGCTGAAGCCAATAACCACGGACATACTAAACCCTCCATTCTTGCCAGTGCCTTTGAGGCTTTGATGGGGGCGATTTACCTAGAAAGCGGACTAGAGCCCGTTAAAACCTTGATGCAAAAGCTTTTTAGGCAAGCCTACCCCAATCTTTCTCTTCAAGAGCTTTTCATGGACTATAAAAGCGCATTGCAAGAACTCACCCAAGCGCGCTTTAAGGTCGTACCCACTTACACGCTCAAAAATGAGAGCGGTCCTGATCATGCCAAACAATTTGAGATGCAAATTTTTATCTTAAATAAACTCTATGGCACCTGCAAGGCTAGTAGCAAGAAGCAAGCCGAACAGCTTTGCGCCCAAGTGGCTTACCAGCAATTAAAGGAAATGCCATGAATACTTTGGGTCGGGTCTTAAGACTAACCACCTTTGGCGAATCGCATGGGCTAATGGTGGGGGGCATTTTAGAGGGCGTGCCTGCAGGGCTGGTGTTGGATATGGATTTGATACAAGTCGAGGTTGATCGGCGTAAAAGCATGCATGTCTTCACCACACCCAGACAAGAGCCAGATAGGATTGAATTGGTGAGCGGGGTTTTTGAGGGCAAGAGCACGGGCGCACCCATCGCCTTGCTGGTGCATAACCACAATATCAAAAGTAAAGACTATGACAACCTCAGAGAGAGTTTTAGACCCGGGCATGCTGATTTCACCACTTTTTCCAAATACGGACTTAGGGATCACAGAGGCGGGGGGCGTAGCTCAGCTAGAGAGAGTGTCATTAGAGTGGGTGCAGGTGCGATTGCCAAACTTTTATTACAAGAGTTAGGGCTAGAGGTGGTGGGGGGGGTTTTTAGCATAGGGGGTATTGAGGCTAAGGCGATTGATTTTGATTTTGCCAAACAGAGCGTGATTTTTTCTTTAAGCCCTGAAGTGGAGGCACAACAAAAACAAGCCATCTTGGAAGCCAAACAAAAAGGGGATAGCCTTGGAGGCGTGGTGTTGGTGCAAGCTAGAGCACATGCCAATTTGCTAGGTTTGGGGCAACCGCTGTATGACAAGCTCGATGCGCGCATTGCGGGCGTGATGATGGGGCTTAATGGGGTCAAAGGAGTTTTTATAGGTGATCCGCATGTCTCTAGCATGCAAGGGAGCCACTATAACGACCCGATCAGCCCACAAGGGTTTAAGAGTAATCATAGCGGGGGGATTTTAGGGGGTCTTGGCAATGGATCGGATTTGGTGGTGTGGGTGCATTTTAAACCTACTTCCAGTATCGCACACCAACAAGAGAGTATCAACACGCAAGGGCAAGCCGTGCATTTGGAGCTTAAGGGCAGGCATGACCCTTGTATTGCCATTCGGGGGAGTGTAGTGTGTGAGAGTTTGCTAGCCTTGATCTTGGCAGATTTCTTGCTTTTAAACTTGGGATCGCAACTAAACACGCTCAAGGGCTTTTATCGCAAGGCTTGAGTTTTGTTGTGGATTTTGTGCTACAATAGATGAAACCATCCAAAAAGGGGATCGCATGCAGGAGATCAATTCCCAAACCTCTAGAACTAGGAGGACCCGGGCTAGAAACAACCAGAGTAGCACGCAGGGTATGTATCAAAGCTTAGAGTCGGGAAAAAATCGTGTCCAAGCAAAATCTCTTGATTCTAAGCAAATGCTCTTAGAGCTAGAAGAGGGGGCGTTTGATCCCAAAGAGGCATGGTTTATGCAAGATGAGCAAAATCACCGCTATGTGGTGATCCCAGAAGCTTTGCTCCAACACATTGTACGCATGATCCAAAAAGCCTATGAAGATAAGATCGTGGTGGAGCTTGAAAGGGATATGGCAACCCTTACGCCGATTGATTTTGCCGATGCAATGGCGGTTGTTTTTAAAAAGCTAGAAGCCATGCGTGGGAGTGATGGGAGCTTGCCTAAGATTTCCTCGCTTGATTTTGTCAAACAGGTCAAAAAGCAACACCCCAACCTCTTTTTTAATTTCTCTGAATTTTTAGAGGAGAAAAAGCAAGAGGGTTTGGACTTAGATAATCTACAAATTCCCTTTTAAAATGCCAGCCCCCCAAACCCTTGATTTCCAAAAATACGCCTCTTACTCCAAACCCGGACCCCGCTACACCAGCTACCCTACGGCAGTGGAGTTTTCTAGCCAGTTTCAAGAGATGGACTTGATCCAAGCCTTCCAAAGAAGCGATCCGCAAATCCCCCTATCACTTTACTTCCATTTACCCTTTTGCAAGAGCGCGTGCTATTTTTGTGCGTGCAATGTGATCTACACCAATAGCCAGCGTAAAAAAGAACGCTACATCGGCTATCTTGAGAAAGAATTGGCACTTTTAAAGCGGTATTTAGACACGCATAAAGAAGTGGTGCAGTTACACTTTGGCGGGGGCACGCCCACTTTTTTTAGTGCCACGCAATTAAAACGCATTATCCAAGATATCTTCCACACCTTCCCTAATTTTGCCCCCCATGCCGAATTGGCATGCGAGATCGATCCGCGCCATTTTGAGCGCGCCCAAATGGAGGTTTTACACCAATACGGGTTTAACCGCCTAAGCTTTGGGGTGCAAGATTTTGATTTACAGGTGCAACAAGCGATCAACCGCTTGCAGAGCTTTGAGTTGGTACAAGAAAAAGTCTCTTTGGCTCGGGAATTTGGCATCAATTCGATCAATTTTGATCTCATCTATGGTCTGCCCTTCCAGACTTTGGCTAGTTTTGAGCAAACGCTTGTAAAAACCCTAGATCTCAACCCCGATCGCTTGGCGATTTTTAACTACGCCCATGTGCCTTGGGTCAAGCACACCATGAAAATTGACCCCACCACCCTGCCCAGCCCAAAGCAAAAATTAGAACTCTTGCAGTTTTTAATTGGGTTTTTAAAGGCACGGGGCTATGAGATGATTGGCATGGATCACTTCGCCAAAAAAGATAATGAACTTTATCTTGCCTTGCAAAACAAACAGCTCAGACGCAATTTTCAAGGTTACACCACCCAGAAATTTTCCCAAACCATCGGCGTTGGGGTTACTAGCATTGGTGAGGGGTTGGATTATTACACCCAAAACTTTAAGGATTTAAAACGCTACGAGCAGGCTTTGGATAGCGGTCATTTGCCTGTGGAGCGGGGTTTTAGACTGAGTAGAGAAGATGAGCTAAGAAAAGAAGTCATTATGCACTTGATGAATAATTTAGAGCTCAATTTTAGTGCCATTGAAAGGAGTTTTGGGATTGATTTTAAAGAGCACTTTAAGCAAGCTTTGGAGGCTTTAAAACCCTACGAGCAAGAGGGCTTGGTTATTTTGGATCAAGACGGGCTGAAAACCAGCGCAACGGGGGCGATGCTGGTGCGCAATATTGCTATGTTCTTTGATGCCTACCTAGGGGATCAACATAAAGACAAACGCTTTAGCCAAACCCTTTAATGTTGCGCCCACAGAGTTATTAGAAGAAATCAAGAGGGTAACGCAGGCTTGCGTGAAGTGCGGGAAATGTGTCCCTAGTTGCACGATTTATCGCATCCATAAGGACGAGACCACCTCTCCACGTGGGTTTTTGGACTTGATCGCCCAAGTCAAGCAAGAGAGTTTGGAGTTTAGCCCCGATGTGAAGGGCATTTTTGATACTTGTTTTTTGTGCACCACTTGCGTGCAAGTCTGCCCCTTGCATTTGCCCATTGATGTGATGATTGAAAAGGTGCGCTATTTGAGCACCGCCAAACACCCCATCAGCTGGCATAAAAAACTCTATTTTTTCTTGTTGCGCCACCCAAAGCTGATGGATTTTGTCTTTTCTTTTTGCCATGTCCTAGCCCCGTGTGCCTTCAAACAAGAAAATGACAAGCTCAAATGGCGTTTCAAATGGCGCGCTAAAAACCCCAACTTAAGCCTCTTGCAAAAACGCGCCTTTTTCCCCTTTGCCTCCAAGAGTTTTTTAAACAGCCACCCACCAGAAATCACGCCCCAAAACCCACCAGATCGGCCCGTTAGAAAAGTAGGGATCTTCATTGGGTGCTTGGGGAATTACAATTACCCCAATGTGGGTAAAAGTTTGCTCTCTTTGCTGGACAAACTAGGAATTGGGGTGATCTTACCCCAACAAGTTTGTTGCGGTGCGCCAGCCTATTTTAGTGGAGATGCCAAGAGTGCCCTTTTTCTAGCCCAAAAAAATACCGCCTCTCTAGCTAACATCGCTCCCCAAGTAGAAGCAATCTTGGTCCCTGAAGCCACTTGCATTAGCATGCTCAAAAAAGATTACCCCCATGTGTTCAAAAATATTCCCGATCTTAGGGATCGTCAAGAGTGGCTAGACAAATTCAGCACCATTCAGGACAAGCTACAACTAGCCTCTGCATTTCTAGCCCAGTACACCGCCCTAATAGATTTACTCAAACAACGCCCCAAAAGCCCTTTGAGCTTGACCTATCACGATCCTTGCCATGCCAAAAAGGTTTTAGGGGTTTATGCAGAGCCGCGCATGCTTTTACAAACCAACCACCAAATCATTGAAATGCAGGAGAGCGATCGCTGTTGTGGCTTTGGGGGGGTGAGCATGCAAAGCGAGCACTACTCCTTGACTCTCCAAGCTGGTCTGCCCAAAGCCCGTGATATTGTGAGCACCCACGCCCAAATTGTGAGTGCGGAATGTTCGGCGTGTCGGGTGCAACTCAATAACGCCCTAGAGCAAATTGACGCGCCCACGCAATTTTTGCACCCCTTAGAACTCTTGGATCGGGTTTTGGCATAAAATTTTTCTCTTTAAACGGCAAATGCCCAAATCTTAAAAAAAATATGCTAGAATAAGGGGAAATCATTAACATTCATTGAAAAGAGGATTATATGAGAAAAACATTCTACGCCTTAGTATCCAGTGCTGTAGCACTGAGCGGTTCGCTCACGACTCTGAGCGCAGAGAGGAGCGCATGGTATGTGGGTGCGAGTTATCAAGTTGGGCAAGCGGGGCAGACGATCACGAACAAGAGTGGTAATCCTTTGTTGCAGATCCATACTCTCCCTACTGGGACTTACCATTATTTGGCCGTGATGCAGGGATTGGGTGTTAGCGTGGGCTATAAGCAGTTTTTGGGTAAGAAAAAATGGTTTGGTCTGCGTTATTACGGGTTTTTTGACTATGGACATGCCGTTTTTGGGGCTAATGCACTAACTTGTCCATCAGGCACAACGATGAGCAGTGTCAATACTCCTACTGCTGGTGGTGCTTCGCCTTGTCCAGCTGTTGCTAACCTCTCAGACATGTTCACCTATGGTGTGGGAATCGACACGCTTTACAATGTGATCAACAAGCAAGATGTCACTTTTGGCTTTTTCTTTGGAGCGGCCATTGCGGGTAACTCTTGGGGCAACACAACAAAACACTTCATGGTCGAGCGGGGTCTAGGAGGCAAAATCGATCCAGCGATCTTCCAATTTTTGTTCAACGCCGGTTTACGCACCGCCATTGGCAAGCACCAAGAATTTGACTTTGGGGTCAAAATCCCGACCATCAACGACTACTATTTCTACAGCAAAGAAGGCTTGGCTTTCACTTACCGCCGCCAATACAGCCTCTATGCTGGGTACCGCTACAACTTCTAACTTGCCTCTTGGCTAGCCCTCTTGCTAGCCAACCTCCCTTCACACCTTAGAATCTAAAAATCCGGGACGATAAAAACGCTCTCTTGCGTGGAAGTGATGCTGGGATCATCTGTGCTGTAAGCTTTGATCGCGATGGGCAAAATTCCGCGTTTGGCGTGGGTAACATCGTGTTTGCCGTAGGCTTGTTTGGCTGCCTCCATAGGCATGCGCAAAACTACCACAACCTTCATTTTACCCCTTGCGCCAATAGAGAGGGGGTTTTTGGGGCGCACAATGCTAATATGCGGATCGTCGATGCTAAAAGTGTAGGTGTGGGTTTTGCTACTGGTGTTTTGGAAGAGAAAAATATAGGTGTTTTTGACATACCCATTTTTAACACTATATAAACGCCCGCCATGCGTGATGTCTAAAATCATCGAGGCCTTCTCTAAAGACCCCACAATCAACGCCCCGATCACTAAGACCAGCACCCCAATGTAGGCGATGGTTTTGGTACGCCACAATCTGACTTTCTGCTTGGTGCTCGTGGCATTACTTGAAGACCAATTAATCAGACTGGGCTTGTTTAATTTCCCCATCGTCATGGTGCAAGCATCTACGCATTCCAAGCAATTAATGCATTCTAATTGCATACCTTTTCTAATGTCAATGTGTGTCGGGCAGACCAAGACACAATGGTTGCAACTCACGCATTCATTAGCCGGATTGCGCTTTTGGGGGAGGGCAGGGATTTTCATATCCTTCTTGTCATAGATGAGCCCCCCACGTTGGGTATCGTAAATGGGGTTTAGGGTGTCATCATCAAAAAGCACGCTTTGCACCCGTGCGTAAGGGCATAGATAAATACAAAAGCGTTCTTGCACAACCACAATATCAAAGAAAACTACCGCGCTTAAAGCTGCCCAAATGCCCAGTAACAACATGTGCTCTTTAGGTGCATTGATCCCCTCTAAAAACTCATAGGGGGGGACAAAATAAAATAACAACACTGCCATCGCTGCAATCGGGACGGGCAAAAATAAAATACAACTCGCGATCTTTTTGAGCCAATTTTTCAGATCTGAACGCACAGGGCGTTGTTTATTGTTAATCTGGGTGCGCAAACCTAAAATCTTAGTTTCAATGAGATCGCGATGGATTACCCTAAAAATAGTCTGTGGACACCCCCACCCGCACCACACCCGCCCCAGCATGGAAGTCATGAAAAAGATAAAGACAAATAAGAAAATTACCAAGAGGGGCAATAAATACATCTCTTGTGCGCTGTAAATATTGCCTAACAAGTGGATTTGCTTGTGCTCAAAAGAGATGAGAAACACCTGCCCCTCACCCATATGCACAAAGGGCAGACCGATAGCTAAAATGGTGATTAAAATATAAATGATGTAGCGCTTAAAGCGGAAAGACTGGTAAAAATAGTAACTCTTGTCCTTGATTTTCTGAAAACCATGCGTGTCCATGAACACCCTTGTATGTTGGATGCTGGCATGGTAGCAAATTTTATTTAAGGCTCTTTAAACCCTGCTGGAGGTCTAAACCCTCACAGTGTGATGAAATCCATCTCCATAGGCCGTTGGTGTTGCAAGATAAAAGTTTTGGATTTTTCCACGCCCTCAGAAGTGCCGATTATTAATAACTTAGACTCGCTAGCAATGATGGCTTCCCCATCGGGCATGGGGATATAACGCCCGTCCTTTTGGATGATCCCAATAATAAAAACTTTCGTGATCTCTCTAAAATGGGCTTCTTTGAGCTTGCGCTGGACTAGCCAACTCTCTTTGGGCACAATGACCTCTTCTAGGTCTAATAGCGTATCTTTTTTATAGATGAATTTTTCAAGGATATTTTCCATATCAGGGCGAATTGCCATCGCGCTCACCCGTTGTGCCATCAGCTTTGTGGGCGAAACTACACTATCAGCCCCGAGTTTTTTGAGCTTTTCCAAGCCTTCATCACTATGTGCGCTGGCAATCACATAGTAGGGCTTGCGTTTGAGCTCCTTTTCAAAGAGACGCACGCTCACAATCAAGGCGACATTCACTGGCAAAATCTCTGAAAAGGTTACCACGCCCCTAGCACTACTCAAATGGGTTTTGAGCATGGCTAAGTTGGTGTGGGGATCGCCGGTGATGTAGTAGGGGTATTTGTGCTTGATGGCTTCTTCCTCAAAGTTGGGCGCATTATCCACCACCACGAAAGGAATCTGCGCGCTTCGAAATTGCTTGCTGAGCTCAATGGTGTATTCGTTATGATAACAGATCACATAGTGGTTTTTAAGTCTGGCTATTTTGTAAATCATTCTCTTCTCCCGAATTAATCCTGCTAGTACGCCCTTATTGATCACATTGATTAAAATTGCCACGCTAAAAGTTACTACCCCCGTCCCGCAAAACATGATAATGGAGGTGAAAAAAATACTGATAGTATTAAATTCATGCTCGTTGAGCGCACCAAAACCCGTTGCAGTAAAAGTGTAGGTGGTTTGAAAAAAAGCCTGCATTAGGCTGTAGTCTTGCAGGGCCAAATAACCCAAAGTGCCCGCCAAAATAAAACACTGGATCAGCACTAAAGGCAGTCTAAAAACTTCAAATTGGGCGTAAATCTCGGCGTTGAGATTGTAGTCGGCTTTAACCTTTTTCTTTTTAACCGAAAATAGGAAGGCCTTGATCTTTTTAAACATCACGTGGGCATAAAACCCTACTTGCTCTTACGCATGGTCCTTAGCGTGGAAGCCGCCACCTTGAGTTTTTTGCGTGTGCCATCTTCTAGGCGGATGTGGATGGTGTGTAGATTGGGCAACAACCGCCTTTTGTTTTTATTATTGGCATGGCTTACGCGGTTACCCACCATCGGACCTTTATTGCTCACTAAACATCTTCTTGCCATAAACTCTCCTTGTTTTTAAAATAAAACGGGCATTATACCCAAAAACTAATGCGAAGGAGCTTTAGGCTTGGGGTTATCGCCTTCCATGATCCCCTCGGGTTTAGGTGTAGTTGCTGTGATGGTGGGCAGATCAGGATAAACAATCGTGGGTTTTTTGCCAGTGAGCGCACCAAAGAAAATTGCGATCTTTTTAGCCTCTTCATCATTAATAGTAATGCCTAACTGGATTGCTCCCATCTCTTTAATCGCGTCTTTAACATCCCAATACTGCCCATTGTGGAAATAGGGCATGGTTTCTAGGATATTGCGTAGAGTGGGCACTTTGACCATGCCATCTTTATTCCCCTTAAAGTCGCCCACATTGGCAAATTTGTAAGGTGCCGCCACTTGGAAGGGTTGCATAGTCCCCCCTAGATTGATTCCATTGTGGCAAGCAATACAGCCCTTATCTAAAAAGAGTTTCAAGCCTTCTTTTTCTTGTGGACTTAGGGCTTTGACATTGCCCCTTAAGAAGTCGTCATAACGGCTAGGCGTGTTTAAAGTCGCTTCAAACATGGCGATGGTATCTGCAATGAGGTTAAAATCGATCTTGACATGGTTGCCATAAGCCCGTTTAAAAGCTTTGACATACCCGGGCATAGAATTGATCTTGGCTTCCACCACTTTAGGATCAGCATTCATCTCAACAGGACTGCTAATGGGTCCTTTTGCCTGATCGCCCAAGTGTGCCGCACGCCCATCCCAAAATTGCACCGAATTAAAGACAGAGTTATATACTGTGGGCGAATTGAGAAAGTGTGGATTGGGCTTCCAGCCTTCACCTACTGCCCTAGAGACTAAATCCACACCTGCCAACCCCAAATTATGGCAGGTGTTACAAGAGATCAAATAAGAGGTCGAAATTCTAGGGTCTAAATAAAGTTTCTTGCCCAATTCCACCTGCGCCTTAGTCATCACTGGCCCCTTATGAGAGAGTCCCAAATCGGTAACCTTTTTGACCAGATATTTTTGCAAATCCTTACCTTGGGGCATGGGCACTAAATTAGCCTCTAATGCCCGCTTGATCAAGGCAAAATCCGCTTGGGTTTTGTTTTTGGCACCCAAGCCTGCTACAGCCAACGCCCCCACCAACACACCAGACAAAACACGATTTTTTTGGAATACACACAACATAGACACCCCATTAATAAAAAATAAAAGTTTATTGTATAGCCAATTGACTTACTATTAGCTTACTGCTCTGGGCATGGAGTGATCTAGAGGCACTTTAAAAGGCGTTGTTCTTTCAAAGAGGCATAATCAGGAGTGGCGTAGTTGGCAAAGGGGGTGATGGTGATCCCTCCACGCGCGCTAAAATGGGCTTGCACTTCTAGGTATTTGGGCGCTAAGAGGGCGACTAGGTCGTTTAAAATCTTGCCCACACAATCCTCCCCAAAAACCCCCTCATTGCGAAAACTGAATAAATAGAGTTTGAGCGACTTGCTCTCTACCATTTTCAAATGCGCGATATAGGCAATGCGCACGCGCGCAAAATCCGGCTGGGCGGTGATGGGGCAGAGGCTGGTAAATTCTTGGCTCTCTAAGCAGGTAAAAATGTCCTGCCCCGGGTGGGGGTTCTCAAAGGCTTCTAGCAAATGGGGGCTATAGTGTTGCGCGTAGTGCGTCTTAGCCCCCAAATGGCTAAGAGTGCTAGGCATGCAAAACTTCTTCACAGCGCTCACACAGATCGTCTTTAGGGGCTAGAAAGCGCCAACAACGCGGGCACTTCTTCAAAGAAGCGCGTGCCAAAACAAAATCCGGGGTTTCTAACAACACATCCACCCCGCTGCCCTCCCAAAGCCCCACGCAACTCACCATCAACCACTCCGCATAGTGGGTAAATGCCATGTCCTTAGCGTCTTTGAGGTACATTTGCACTTCTAGGGAGGTTTTCACCCTTTTATCCTTTTTGAGCCCGTCCAACGCCTCACTAAAGCGCGCGCGCAACTCTAGGGGGCGCTCAAATTGGTCTAACACGCTTTGAGCAGCCACCCCCTCCAATAAAAAGGGCATTTGCAGATCAAAGACCCCGCCCCCAGCTAAAGCCACTTCTTTAAATAGAGGGCTGGCGTGTTCTAACACCTCTTCAATGGTGTAGGTGAGAATGGGCGCGAGCGCAAAACTCAAATGGTGGGCTAAATAGAGCATGGTCGTTTGGATCGCGCGCCGTTTGGGGCTCTCTTTGGGATCACAATACAAGCTGTCCTTGCAAATATCCATGTAAATCCCGCTCAAGTCGTTAGCCACGAAGCTAAAGAGTTTCTGCAAGCCCTTGACGAAGTCAAATTGCTTAAAGTGTTCTTGCACTTGGTTAAAGACTTTGGAGCTTAGGGCTAAAATCCACGAATCTATCAGGCTCAAATCTTGCAGGGGGGTTAGGCGTTCTAACCCCGCCGTGTTGGCTAGCAAAAAGCGCAAGGTGTTGCGCACCTTTTTATACCCTTCAGCAGTTTGGGCAAAAAACTCATGAGAGACGCTCAAATTGTCTTGATAGTCATTCATCACCACCCACAGGCGCAAAATATCGCTCCCATAGGTGTTGAGCACTTCATCTAAAGAAAAGACATTCCCCTTAGACTTGCTCATCTTATGCCCCTTAGAATCCACGGTAAAGCCATGGGTTAGCACCCCTTTAAAGGGCGCGCGGGAGTGTTTGATACAGCTTAAGAGTAAGGAGCTTTGAAACCAACCGCGGTGTTGATCGCTGCCCTCTAGCACCAAATCGCTAGGATAAACCCCCAAACGCTCTTCACACACCGCCTTAAAGGTGCTCCCACTATCAAACCACACATCTAAGATATGGGTGTTCTTTTCTAAATTGGGGGCTAGGTGCTTAAACCCCTCTGGCAAGAGATCTACCACGCTTTGCTCCCACCACGCGTTACAGCCCTTTTCTTTGAACATCTGGTAAATATGTTCTAAGATGGGTGCGTCAAACAAGGGCTCTTGAGTGCGTTTGTCCAAGAAAAACGCCATGGGCACGCCCCAGTTGCGCTGTCTGCTCACGCACCAATCGGGGCGTTGCTCTAGCATGGCTTTGAGGCGGTTCTTACCCTGTTTGGGGTAAAAGGCGACATCCTCAATCGCCTCTAGGGCAACTTGGCGCAAAGTTTTATAGCTACCATCTTCTTGTAAAAAAGGCTCATCCATCATGATAAACCACTGGGTGGTGGCGCGATACAAGACGGGTTCATGGGTGCGCCAACAATGCGGGTAGGAGTGCGTGATGGTGCTGTGGTGCAAGAGGCTTTGATCGAGCAATTCTAAAATCTTGGGTTGGATTTTGAGCACATGCTGACCTAAAAACTCTTCAGGCAAGAGCTTTTTTTGCAAGATCTCTTCATTGTAACGCCCGTAATCATCTACAGGCACTAAGACCTCTAAATCATATTGTAGGCATAAATGGTAGTCTTCTTCCCCGTGTCCGGGGGCAGTATGCACCGCCCCGCTCCCCTCTTCTAAGCTCACATGATCGCCTAGCAAAACCACAGAATCGCGCTGGTTTAGGGGGTTAGTGGTTAAAGCCCTCTCTAACAATTCGCTCTCAAAGCTCCCCACAATCTCCCCTTCTAAGATACCCTTTTCTAGCAACTTTTGGGCTAAAGAAAGCGCGACCACATGCCCTTTAGAAGTGATCGCATAGGTTGTCTTGGGTTTGAGCGCAATGCCCACATTAGCCGCTAGGGTCCAAGGGGTGGTCGTCCAAATCACAAGGGCAAATTCTTTAGGGGTTTCTTGGGTGCTAAAATGGGCTTGTTGGCTGAGAAGTTGGGCGCTTTGTGGTTGCAGGGCAAAGCTGACAAAGATTGAATCGGACTGCTTATCTTTGTATTCTACTTCGGCTTCAGCCAGCGCGCTCTGGCATGCCCAGCTCCAATAGACGGGTTTAAAGCGTTGCTTGAGCAAACCTTTTTGTGCGGCGATACAGAGCATTTGATAAATGCTGGCTTCAAAATCGTACTTATAGGTTTCATAGGGTTTTTCATAATCCCCCACTACCCCTAAGCGCAAAAACTCTTCGCGTTGGACATCAATAAACTTTTGGGCATGCTGGTAGCAACGATCGCGAAACTCCAGCGCGTCCAAAGCGTGGCGTTGCTCTGCGGGCAATCTGTGTTGCTCGGCTTTAAAATCCTTTTCAACTTGTTGTTCAATGGGCAAGCCATGGCAATCCCACCCGGGCACATAATCCACCTTTTTGCCTAAGAAATATTGGTGTTTGACGATCACATCTTTTAAAATCTTGTTGAGCGCGTGCCCGATGTGCAAATGCCCATTCGCATAGGGCGGTCCGTCATGCAAAACAAAGCCCTCTGAGGCGTTTTGGCGTTTGTCCAACATATGGGCATAAACCGCTTGTTCGCGCCAACGCGCATAAAGCTTGGGAGCGTTGGCAATGGCATTCGCTTTCATGGGGAAGGAAGTTTGGGGGAGAATCAGACTATCTTTGTAATCTTGCATAGCAAACCTTTCTATTGGGATTTATTCTAGTTCTTGTATGTACAAATGACTTTGAGTTTTGGGGATAGTTTTAAGTGTGGGGATGGCCAGCACGCGGTAAGATTTCAGGCGATCCAAATACTTAATTTGGAGCACATCGCCCACCTTCACCTCTTTACTGGGTTTAACACAGACCCCATTTAAGTGCACCACACCCTCTTTGAGCATATCTAGCGCAATCGCGCGCCTTTTGGTGATATTGGTCGCATTTAAAAATTTATCCACACGCATGCGCCAGTCTAGCATGTTATGCTTTAATTCAGGCTAAGTCTAAAAATGGATATTTTGAGACATATTGCCCAAACCACATATCCTTGTACTATAATAGGCAGAGTTTCATGGCGATTAACCTTTAACTAGCATACAACTTATGAGGAGAAATCATTGAGTAAATTAAGTGTATCCCAAAAACTCTATGGGGGTTTTGGCGTGATCATTTTTTTAATGGTGATTGTCACGATTGTGGGTGTGTCCAGAGTGCATAGCATCAATCACATTTTAACGGAATTGACAGACTTTAATGCGGTCAAACAACGCTATGCGATCAATCTCAGAGGTAGCGTACATGATCGATCCATTGCGATTCGGGATGTGGTGTTAGCACAAGATGATGCCTATATGCAGAAGCAAATCGATTTGATTCACAAGCTCTATGAGGATTATCAGAAAAATAAAGCTCTCATGCGTGGGATTTTTACCCAGCTAGCCGATCATATCAGCGATCAAGAAAAAAAGTTAGTCGAGAATCTCAACCACATAGAAGCCATCACTCTCCCCCAAATCGAAAAAACCATTGCTTTAAAACGCCAAGATGAAAAAAAGGCAGCGCAATTTTTAAGTCAAGAAACAGGGCCTAATTTTGTCAAGTGGTTGGCCGCTGTCAATGCCTTGATTAATTATGAGGAATATCTCAACAGACAGCTCACACCAATGGCGCGTGATATTGCCAGCAGTTTTAGCACATTGATGATCCTTTTAACTTTGCTGGCTGCACTTGCAGGCATGGGACTTGCCTTTATGATTGTGCGCAACATCATGTGTGCTTTAGGCGCAGAACCCTTGCAACTCAAACAGATCATCGCTCTGGTGGCAAAGGGCGATCTCTCTAAGCCCGTCCAAACAAAGTTTGAGGGCAGTGCACTTGATGCGCTGGGGGACATGCAACACTCCATGATTGAGATCATCACGCAAATTAGCCAATCTTCTAGTGATATTTCAGATAAATCTAGTCTCATTGCCAATTTGTCCCGTCTCTCTCAAGAAAATGCCAACAAACAAGAGGACATGACTAACCAGCTCACACAATGCATGCAAAAAGTCCAAGATAGCGTCAAATGCGTGCGTAACATTGTCGAGCAAACAGAGGCCAACTCGCTCCAAAGCGTGGAATTGAGTCAAAAAGGCAAAGAGGCTATGGAGGAGACCGCTCAAAGCATGGTGGGTATTAGCCGTGGTGCTGAAGACTCCGCTACCCAAATCCAATCTCTAGACCAACATGTGCAAAACATTGGCAATAGTGCTGAATTGATTCAAGACATTGCCGATCAGACCAATTTGCTAGCTTTGAATGCTGCTATCGAAGCGGCACGGGCAGGTGAGCATGGGCGTGGCTTTGCGGTGGTAGCTGATGAAATTCGCAAGTTGGCCGAACACACGGGCAAGGCCACTCAAGAGATTAACCACATCATCCGGCTCATTCAAGAGGAGACTAAAAGATCGGTGGGTAGCATAGAAAACATGGTCGCTGAGATCAAAAAAAGCAAGGACAATGTCGATGGCGCATCCTATGCCCTAGAGGCCATTTATGACAAAGCCACCCATTCCTTAAAAGATGCCAAAAATGTTGTGTCTTATTCCAAAGATCAGCACCAAAGCATTGAGGATATCGCCGATAAGGTCAATCAAATCGCCCGCATGGCGCATGAGGTAGCAGCATCGATGTTAGGCAACACCAAAGAAATTAGCACTCTGGAGGTTACCGCCCAAAATCTCCAAAAGATTGTCCATAATTTTACACTCTAGACCTGATCAGAATGGGGGTGGCTATTTTGGGCTTTAAACCTAATTTTATGCTATAATGACCTCTTTAATCTTTAACTTAGTAAGGAGAATGGCATGAAAATTTTGGTGATTCAAGGACCTAACCTCAATATGTTAGGGCATAGAGACCCTAGACTCTATGGCCCCATTACTTTGGACCAAATCCATGACAACATGGAAGATTTTGCCAAACAAAATGATTTGGAGTTGGAGTTTTTCCAAAGCAATTTTGAAGGTGAGATCATTGACAAAATTCAGGAGTGTGTGGGGAGCGACTATGAGGGCATTGTGATTAACCCCGGGGCTTTCTCCCACACTTCGATTGCAATTGGCGATGCGATCATGCTGGCGGACATGCCTGTAATTGAGGTGCATTTGACCAACATTTTTGCGCGCGAGGACTTTAGGCGAACAAGTTACACTGGCATGGTGAGTGCGGGCGTGATCACGGGGTTTGGGGCTCTTGGTTACCACATGGCTTTAATTGCAATGAAACAAATCCTCATTGAATTCAAAGCCCTTAAGGAAAGCCAAGCCAACCAAAACCCTTCGCTTGAGTCTAGAGGGCAGTAGTGGCGCATTTTACCACCAACGAGAGTGCCCAATATTTTGCATGTGGGTATAGCTGTGATCATGCGATTTTTTTACAACTTGAAGATCGTGCCTTTTTCATCACAGACTCCAGATACACCCTAGAGGCGCGCGCGCGGGTGCAAGGGGGGGTTGAGGTGGTGGAGGGCTCAGACTTGTGGGCACATATGATCGATTTGGTGCAAAAAACCCCACCTAACAAACTCTATTTTGACCCCGCCCAAATCACTTTGCAAAATTACCAACGCCTAGAGGCGCGTTTGGGTGAAAAGTTAGTGGGGGAGCTAGATTACCACCGCAAACAACGCGTGGTGAAAACTCCCGAGCAGATCGCCTTGCTCAAGCAATCTCAACACCTTAATGTACAGGCCTTAAAGGAGTTTGCTAGTTGTGTGCCGGATTTGCAAGAACCTAGCGAGGCGTTTTTGCAATTCAAGGTCAAGGAGTTTTTAACCCATCAAGGGGTTTATGATTTGAGTTTTGAGCCTATTGTTGCCATTAATGCCAATGCGGCTAAACCCCATGCCCTCCCAGACTCGCAAACCCACCTCAAAAAGGGCGATTTGCTCTTAATGGATATGGGCTTAAAATACCAGCGTTATTGCTCGGATCGCACCCGCTGTGCCCTTTTTAGTGGAGAGCTGGGCTTCGATCGACCCCAACACTTTGGCGATCCAGAATTGCAAAAGATTTATGATATTGTGCGCCAAGCTCAAGAGAGCACGATTGAACAGTTGAGAGCAGGCATGACAGGCCAGCAAATCGATGCTATTGCGCGGGGCGTGATTGAAAAAAGCGGGTATGGGCGTTTTTTTGGACATGGTACCGGGCATGGGATTGGATTAGATATCCATGAGTTGCCCTTTATTTCGCCCAGAAGCCAAATGGTGATTGAGGAGGGCATGGTATTTTCCATTGAACCTGGGATTTATATTCCGGGCAAGTATGGGATTAGGATTGAGGATCTCGTGGTTGTGCAAGATTCAAGGGCGCAGATCATTTGATGGACTAGATGCGTACGCTGGTCTATTCTCCATTTTTCCCCAAAAAATGTGGGCGTGCGTGGGATTTGAAGAATACAGCGACACTGGGCATAGGGAGCAATGTGGGCGACTCTAAAAAGATTTTTGAACGGCTTTGGTTATGGTTTGCTAAACACCGCGCCTTTTCTTTATTGACCTCTTCACCCCTTTATCTCAATCCGCCCTTTGGTTATCATAACCAGGCCCATTTTTACAACGCAACCCTTTCTTTTAAAACAGCATTAAGTGCCCTAGAATTATTCAGTCTCATCTTTTACTTAGAGAGACGCTGGGGGCGCACTAGAAAACGCGCCTTTAAGAATGCGCCCCGCACCCTTGATATTGATGTGATTTTTTTTAACCGCCTAGTATCTAGGCAAGCACACCGCATGTTGCCACACCCCGAGTGGAGTCGGCGCGAATCGGTTCTTGTGCCCTTGATCTTGGGGCATTTGGCTTGGAGAGAAGCATGAAACTTTACACTTATAGCGGGGAGACCACCGCTGAAGCACTCAAATTAGCCCAAAGCGAGCATGGGCACAATGCTTTAGTGGTGAAAGCAAAGGAGATTCGCAAAAAAACCCTAACAGAACCCGGACTGTATGAAGTAGTGGTCGCTGTGGATAAACCTGCTGAGGAGAACAAACCCCCCAAGAGCAATAACATGCAAGAACGCTTGGATCAAGCCCTGCAGAGTGCGCGCCCTGAGCCCCCCAAAGCACCCCCCCAAGAGGCAGTGGATTTGGAACTCTCTGAGGCCATTAAGGAGATGCGCAAGTTGGCCGGTGTAGAGAGTCAAGAAGAATCTCCGCCCGTACTAAGCGTACCCAAGGGCTTGACCCAAATTGCCCAAAGTAGCTTAAAAGATGCCCAAGCTAGAGAACAGCAAGCCAAAAGCCCCCCACACCAAGCTAACAAATCTGATGAGGGCTTGCACTCCATTAAAGGTGAGTTGAATAAGATCAACGATAATTTAAAGCTGATCCAAAACATGGTGTGGAGCGAGGAAAAGGAGCAAGGACTCTTCATCCCCCAAGAGTTTGCCGAGATTTACCGCTTGGCTAAAAATAGTGGCATGCATAAAGTGCATTTAGATGAGATCATGCGTTTGAGCTTGGAGCTGATGCCCGTTAAAATGCGGGAGAACTCTGTAACGGTCAAGCGTTATTTTAGAGAGGTCTTGCGCAAAATGATCTATTGCCGTCATGAGGGCTTGGATCCCAATTATAAAAAGATTTTAATGTTGGTGGGTCCTACGGGTGTGGGCAAAACCACAACTTTAGCCAAGCTGGCCGCGCGTTACTCCAAGTTGTTAAACCAAAAGTATAAGGTGGGGATTTTGACCTTAGATACCTACCGAATTGGGGCAGTCGAACAACTTATGTGGTATGCCAAAAAGATGAAAATTAGCATTGAAACCGTGATGGATTCGGAGGATTTTGCTAAAGAGATGGAAGCCTTGGAGTATTGCGATGTGATTTTGATCGATACCACCGGGCACTCCCAGCATGACAAGAAAAAGATTGAGAATTTGAAGAAATTCACTGAACATGACTATAAAATCGATACAACATTAGTTTTGTCGCTCACCACCAAATACGAAGATTTAAAGGACATTTACAACGCCTTTAGCCCCTTAGAGATTGATAGCCTGATCTTCACCAAGCTAGATGAGAGTCGGGGGTTTGGGAATTTATTTTCGTTGGTCTATGAGAGCAAGAAACCCATTAGTTACCTCTCTATCGGGCAGGAAGTCCCAGCGGATTTATTGGTCGCCAGTAATGATTATTTGGTGGATTGCATGTTGGATGGGTTTTCCCACCCGGGTAGGAAAAATCCATGAAGCATAATCAAGCAAGTGGCCTAGAAAATATCATGGAGCCTAGAAGTATTTTTAACAACAAGGGCAAAACAAAGTTTGTAGCCATCACTAGCGGTAAGGGAGGGGTGGGCAAAAGCACCATTAGCGCAAATCTAGCCTATTGTTTGTTTAAGGCTGGCTACAAGGTGGGCGTGTTGGATGCGGATATTGGGCTAGCCAATTTGGATATTATTTTTGGGATCAAGACCACCAAAAACATTTTACACGCTCTAAGAGGAGAGGTGCGCTTTAGCGATGTAGTCTATCCCATTGAAGAGGGGTTTTATTTGGTGCCCGGAGATAGCGGAGAAGAGATTTTTAAATATGTCAGCCAAGAAATTTTAGATAGCTTTGTGGATGAACAAAACATTTTGGACGATTTGGATTACATGATTATTGATACGGGAGCAGGGATTGGCGAATTTACCCAAGCTTTTTTGCGCGCCAGCGATTCGGTGGTGGTGATCACCACTTCTGATCCAGCCGCCATCACCGATGCCTACACCACGATCAAGGTCAATTCCAAGACAAAAGATAATGTGTTTGTTTTGGTCAATATGGTAGACTCGGCTGAAAAGAGTTTGCAGATTTTTGGAGGAATCCAGAGAGTGGCAAAAGAAAATATCCCCAACATGACCTTAAACTACTTGGGCTATATCCAAAATAACAACGCCATCAAACAATCGATCAAAAACCGCAAACTTCTGTGCAAAAGCGAACCTTTTAACGCCTTTTCGTTTGCTATGAACCAAATTGTTAAAATTCTAACCCTAAAATTGGAACAGGGCGTGCTGGAAACCCCCAAAGATAATTTTATCGGGTTTTTTAGACGCTTGTTGCGCTATTTGTGAGGTGCGAGATGAAATTAGAAAACTTTATCAACTTCTCCATTGTGGGCGGGTTTTTCATCGGCTTGATTCTCTCTTTGTTAAAATTTGATCAGCCCGAATTTGTGTTATTTGGGACTTTGGTCGCCACCGTGGGCTTTTATCTCATCATTTTATTTTTTGCGTCCATCTATATGGGCTTTGTCAATCCACGCAAGAAGTTTTTAAACAAAGCGGAATTAGAACGCCGTTTGGTTTATTTTAATAAAGAATTCACCCAACGTGAAAAAGAGATTGACGATTTGCTAAAGTATGTCCATACTTACGAGTTTGATGAGGGGTAACCCGTGAGAGCGATCCGCCAAAAGGGGTCTTCTTACGATGACCAGATCCAAAACTCCCAAGATGAGTTAGCGATCCAGTATTTGCCCGCCGTGCGCTCGATGGCTTTTCGGCTCAAGGAACGCTTGCCCAGCTCAGTAGATTTTAATGATTTGGTATCTGTAGGCACAGAGGAGCTCATCAAACTCTCTAGACGCTATGACATCTCGTTAAACGATTCGTTTTGGGGGTATGCAAAAACCCGCGTAAATGGAGCGATGTTGGACTATTTGCGCTCTTTAGATGTCGTTTCGCGCTCCTCTAGGAAACTTATTAAGAATATCGATTATGAGGTCTCCAAGTATTTTAATGAGCATGGCGAAGAGCCCGATGATGTTTATTTGGCGCAGGTGTTACAAGAGGATATTAGCAAGATCAGAGATGCTAAGATCGCCTCTGATATCTATGCGCATGTGCCTATGGATGAGCAGTTTAACGCCATCGAACAAGATACCATCACCAAAAAGTTAGAGTTTGAGGAGTTGGTGGGCGCGATTCAGGCGATTTTAAAGACCATGTCCAAGCGTGAACAACTGGTTATCCAGCTTTATTTTTTTGAAGAACTCAATCTCAGTGAGATCAAAGATGTCTTGGGGATCACCGAGTCGCGAATCTCACAGATCATCAAAGAGGTGATCAAAAAGATTAGAAAATCGCTAGGAGGTGTGCATGGCTGATATTCTAAGCCAAGAAGAGATCGATGCGCTTTTAGAGGTGGTCGATGAATCTGATGATGTCAATACCCTCCAAAAGCACGAGATTCTCCCCCAAAAACAGATCACCCTCTATGACTTCAAACGCCCTAATCGGGTGAGCAAGGAGCAGTTACGCTCTTTTAGAAGCATACATGACAAGATGGCGCGTAGCCTCTCTAGCCAAGTTTCAGCGATCATGCGCTCTATCGTGGAGATTCAATTACACAGTGTGGATCAGATGACCTATGGGGAATTCTTAATGAGCTTGCCCAGCCCCACAAGTTTTAATGTCTTTTCGATGAAACCCGTGGGGGGCAATGGGGTTTTAGAGGTCAATCCTAGCATTGTTTTTCCCATGATCGATAGGCTTCTAGGGGGCAAGGGGAGCACCTATGATCAAACCCGTGAATTTAGCGATATTGAATTAAATTTGCTAGACACGGTCTTAAAACAAGTGATGCAGATTTTAAAGGACATTTGGAGTCCAGTAACCGAGTTTTTCCCCACGATTGATGCCAAGGAATCAAGTGCTAATGTCGTGCAAATTGTGGCGCAAAATGAGATTGTGATCATGGTGGTGATGGAGATTGCAATCGGGCATTCTCGAGGGATGATGAACCTGTGCTACCCAGTGATCTCCATTGAGGGGATTTTATCCAAAATGGGGAATCGCGATGTGATGCTTACAGAGACCAGCTCTAAAAAAAGCCGTAATAAAGAGTTGCAGGCCCTAGTGGGGGGGGCGAGTGTAGATGTGTCTGCATTTTTAGGGGGGGTTAAGCTCACCTTGCGCGAAATTTTAGATTTGAATGTGGGGGATACGCTCCGCTTAAATAAAGTGGCTAATGATGTCGTGGTGGTGAGCATTGATAATAAAGAGCGTTATTATGCCACTGTGGGCTATCGGGGGTATCGCAAGACCATCCGCATTAAAGAGGTGATCCAAACTGAGAAAGACCGCGTCAAAGAGGTTTTAGAAGTCTTGGAAAACCAAAGAAAAGTCAAAATTGGCAACATTAAGGAGGAAGAAGAATGATTGCAGATTTTCTAAAACTCTTTGTGCGAGAATTTACCGCAACCGTGGGGGGGTTGCTAGGCAAAACTCCCGAAGTGGCGTTGAAAAGTGAAATCTCCGTGGGGGACTTTATCTTTATCGAACATGCCTCTGTTACCATCCAGATCAATTCCAAATCCAATCTCACCATCACGCTAGCCATACCCGTGCCCATGGCGACCGCTTTGGCAGATTTGATGGTAGGGGGGGAGGGAGCAAGCAAGGAGGCTTTAGAAGCCGATGACTTGGATGCCATTAAAGAAATTGGCTCCAATGTCTTTGGCGCGCTCACCACTGCCCTTAGTTCTCAAGACATCATGCCCAAATTGAATTTTGAAGCCAAACAAGCCATTTTTGCTCACGATGCTGCCTTGCTCGATCCCTATAGCGATGGGTATGAATTTAGTTTCGCGCTAGATAAGATTGAATCGAGTTTTTTTATTTTTTGTGGGGGAGTCTTCATTGACATTTTTAATAAAAAGGAAGCCCCCCAAAATATCCCTAAAGGCAGACCCGCTCCGTCAATGCCCAGTATCCCCGTGGTGCAAAGAAGTGAGCGCGTGGAGGGAGATCACCCCTTAGAGCAAGTTGAAGCGCGCAATATCAACATGCTTTTAGATGTCAAGCTGAATGTGCGCGTGCGGATCGGGCAAAAGAAGATGATCTTAAAAGATGTCGTATCTATGGATATTGGCAGTGTAGTCGAGCTCAACCAGATGGTCAATGACCCGCTCGAAATCTTGGTTGATGACAAAGTGATTGCCAAGGGAGAGGTGGTGATTGTGGATGGTAACTTTGGTATCCAAATCACCGACATTGGAAGCAAAAAAGAGCGTTTAGAGCAACTCAGGAATTCTTGACCAAGAGTTGTTCGTATGGCTCCTCTCTTTGGTATAGAGAGAAAAACAGATCAATCTATCTTAAAGATTCCCAAAACGCCCCGAGCGCATGTCCTCTATGGCCTGTGCAATTTCTTGTTGGGTATTCATCACAAAGGGTCCGTATCCAGCGATAGGCTCATTTAAGGGTTCGCCTGTGAGCACAAGTACCTTAGCTTTTTCAAGGGTAGAAAAATTGATCTGTGATCCCCCTTTTTGGAAGGTCACGAGCTGTTCACGGTGAGCAAGATACCCTTCTAATTCCACCACACCATCCAGCACCAACATCAAGACATTGTGATTTTCTAGGACCTCTAAGCGCAAAGCATCGCCCTTATGCGCCTCTAGATCCCATAGATTGATGGGAGAAAAGGTTGTTGCCGGGCCTTTAACACCCCTTAACTCCCCTGCGATGATCCGTGCTTTGCTTGTGCCCTCTAAGGGTACGCTTGGGATATCCTGTGCGCTAATCGCTTGGTATTTAGGAGAGGTCAATTTATGGGCTTTGGGCAAATTCACCCAAAGTTGCACCATTTCAAACACCCCGCCCTCTTTGGAAAATTTTTGGGAGTAAAATTCTTGGTGGATGATGCCAGAACCTGCCGTCATCCATTGTACATCCCCGGGGGTGATAACCCCACCTCCCCCATGCGAATCGGCATGTTCCACTTCGCCACTATAGGCAATCGTAACCGTCTCAAAGCCCTTATGCGGGTGCGATCCCACGCCAAACTCCCCCCCACCGCCTTTAAAATGATAGGGTGCGTTGTAATCTAAAAGCAAAAACGGATCGCAATTCTTGTGCGTATCGTGGTAACTAAACATGGAGGCGACATAAAACCCATTGCCCACCCAATGCTTAGAGGGTGCATCATAAATCTTATCGACTTGTTTCATCTGTTCTCCTTACAACAAAACTTGGTAGCCATTTCAACCACTCTCCAAAACTGATATTTATTGACACGCACAACCCAAGACAACCAAAAACAAGACACGATCGTTAGTTTAAGATTCATGCCCCAAAACACAGAACTCCAAAAAACCTTAGCCCCTCCCATGGCTACCCCCACCCCTCCTAATTTTGCCCCGCTCCTCACAAATGTGCGATAATCACCTCGCCAAATTCTGAGCTAGAAACTTCGGTTGCGCCCTCCATCAAACGCGCAAAGTCATAAGTTACTTTTTTGCTCTCGATGGCTTTTTGCATGCCTTTAACAATCAGATCGGCTGCTTCTACCCAGCCCATATGGCGCAACATCATCTCCGCGCTCAAAATAATGGACCCCGGATTGACCTTGTTTTGTCCGGCGTATTTGGGTGCAGTCCCATGTGTAGCTTCAAACATTGCCACGCTGTCATTCATGTTGGCTCCCGGAGCGATTCCAATCCCTCCCACCATTGCGGCCAACGCGTCTGAGATATAATCCCCATTTAAGTTCATCGTGGCGATCACATCGTATTCAGCCGGGCGCAACAAAATTTGTTGCAAGAAAGCATCGGCAATCATGTCCTTGATCACAATTTCTTTACCCGTTTTAGGGTTTTTAAGCACACACCATGGACCCTTGTCCAGCAATTTTGCCCCAAACTCTCTTTGGGCTAGGGCATAACCCCATTTCATAAACGCCCCCTCCGTGTATTTCATAATGTTACCTTTGTGCACAAAGGTGAGACTAGCGCGATCGTTGTCGATGGTGTATTGGATCGCCTTGCGCACAAGTCTTTCTGTGCCCTCTAGGCTAATGGGCTTAATGCCTATGCTACTGGTTTGGGGGAAGCGGATTTTAGAAACTTTAAGTTCTTCTTGTAAAAACTTGATGAGCTTTTTAGCCTCGGGGCTGTCTTGGTTAAATTCGATTCCTGCGTAAATATCCTCGCTATTTTCGCGAAAAATCACCATATCCACCTTACCCGGCTCTTTAACCGGGCTAGGGCTAGAATACCAACGCACGGGGCGCAGACATACATACAAATCCATTTTTTGGCGCAAAGCGACATTTAAAGACCTAAAGCCTTCACCCACAGGTGTCGTCAAAGGTCCTTTAATAGAAACTTTGAAATGGTTGATTGCCTCGATGGTGTCTGGCAAGAGCCATTGTTCTTCAAGACTCAGTTCTGCGTGCTCTTTGAATTTATTGTAGCATTTTTCCCCCACAAAGACCTCATACCATGCGATTTTTTTCGCACCCTTATAGGCTTTTTGCACAGCCGCATCCACCACTTTACGCATCACCGGGGTAATATCTACGCCAATGCCATCACCCTCAATAAAGGGAATGATGGGGTGGCTTGGGACATGCAATTTGCCATCCTTGACACTGATTGCTTCCCCCTCTGTGGGCAAAGACAAATATTTAGGCTTGTAAGACATTTGATGTTCTCCTTAAAAATTTTTTAACATTCTAGCACAGAAAATCTAATATTGCATGTAGGTCATTTTTACATATTAAAACAAGCTTAAGTGGGCAAGCATTCTTTGGTGTGTGGGACTACTTCAATGTTTAATAATATTTGATCTTGTATAATGGGACAAAAAAGGAAATCTATGTCAATTACACTAACTAACAATGAAACCGGCGAAAAGTTTGAGTTTGGAACGATCGCTAGCACAAGAGGTCCCCTAGCCATTGATTTTTCTAAACTCTATGAAAGCGCGGGGATGGTCTCTTATGACCCGGGTTATTCTTCTACGGCGGGGTGCAAATCCACCATTAGTTACATTGATGGCAAAAAAGGCGAGCTTTACTACAAGGGACACCCCATTGAAGAGCTGGTTGCCAAGTATAAATATGTCGATGTGTGTAAGCTTTTGCTAACTGACGAACTGCCCAAAAATGAAAGCGAGTCCCTGGAGTTTGAGCTAGAATTGCGCCACCGCAGTTTTATCCACGGGACTTTGATGAACATGTTTGCCGCCTTCCCCACCAATGCCCACCCGATGGCAAAGCTCAGTAGTGGAGTGTCTATTCTCTCCACCTTCTATTTTGATCACGCCGTGATGAACACCGAAGAGGATTACCAAACGATGGCTAGGCGTATTGTGGCTAAAATGCCCACCTTAGCGGCTATTTGTTATCGCAATGAAATTGGCGCACCCATTATTTACCCCGATGTGGGGCGTAGCTATATTGAAAATATTTTATTCATGCTAAGAGCCTATCCACATGGGCGCTTAAAACACGAATTGCATGGCGAAAGTGAAATCACCCCCTTAGAAGTGGAAGCCTTTGATAAGATTTTGACCCTACATGCCGATCACGGGCAAAACGCCTCTTCAACCACCGTGCGTAATGTCGCCTCTACGGGTGTGCATCCTTATGCGGCTATCAGTGCGGGCATCAGTGCCTTGTGGGGGCATTTGCATGGCGGTGCTAATGAAAAAGTCTTGCTCCAAATGGAGGAGATCGGAGATGTTAAGAATGTTGAAAAATACATCGCCCGCGTGAAAGACAAAAATGACCCCTTTAAGCTTATGGGCTTTGGGCATCGGGTCTATAAAAGTTACGATCCCAGAGCGCGGATTTTAAAGAAACTCAAGGATGACCTACAAGCCAAGGGCATTAAAATGAATCCTAGACTAGATGAGATTGCCGCTAAAGTTGAAGAGGTCGCCCTGAAAGATGAATATTTTATCTCCCGCAACCTCTATCCTAATGTAGATTTTTACTCGGGCACGATCTTAACCGCCTTGAAAATCCCCACGCGTTTTTTCACCCCCGTGTTTGTGATCGGGCGCACGGTGGGCTGGTGTGCGCAACTTTTAGAACATGTGAAAAACTCCCAAGCTCGAATCACAAGACCCAGACAAGTCTATGTAGGCAAATAAAAGCGGTTGTTAGGAATTTGATGGGGTGGGGCTTTAGGAGTTGGTGTTGTTAAGATTTTTTAAAAAGCCCTTACCTTTTTTTACCGTTCTTTTATTTTATAGCCTTGTCTCTTTGTTACTCTTCCATAAGCCTCTTTTGGATTATATTTTAAAACACGGAGGTGGGGTGGGGATTGTCATCAGCGTAGCGATTGCCTATGTCTGCACCACCAACATGATTTTAACTGTGTTCTCTTTGTTAGGCAATAAATGCATGCAGGCTGTTCTTGCTTTTTTGACTCTGTGCAATGCCCTTGCCTTTTATTTTATCCACACCTACCATGTCTTTTTGACTAGGGCGATGATGGGGAATGTTTTTAACACCAACACCCACGAGGCGGGTGCATTTTTGGGGGGGAGTTTGTGGCTCTATGGGGTGCTAGGCTTGGGGTTAGCTATGTTGTTTTATGCCATCCCCATTGCCAAACCAAAATTAAAAACCAAAGCGAGCATTTTTCTAGGCTCGGCACTTGTGTTTTTTATTTGGAGCTTCACGCATGCCAAACAATGGCTCTTTTTGGATCACCATGCCAAAAATATCGGTGGGTTGGCTCTGCCCTATAGCTATAGCGTGAATGCCATCCGTGTTGCCTTGCATGCGATACATCAAACCCCCCCCAAACTCTTAGAAAATACCCCCATCCATGCCCACAATACGATCGTGGTCTTAGCTATAGGCGAGAGTGCTAGGCGGGCTAATTATGGCATTTATGGCTACCCTAGAGCCACCACACCCAAATTACAAAAACGCATGGATAAGCATGAAATCTTAGCCCTCAAAGCCACCTCTTGTGCCACCTACACCACCGCCGCGCTGGCATGCATGCTAGCCCCCAAATCAGGCTATGAAAATCTGCCCTCATTTTTGCAAAGACAAGGCGTTAAGGTGGTGTGGTTGAGCTTGAATGATGCCGAACCCCCCATGAAGATTGATTGGAAACCCCCCTTACCCCTTTGGCAAGATTGGCTCAAACAAAAGGGTGTTGATCCCCAAATTTTAAGCTTTGATGAAGCCCTAGCCCTTGCCTTGCCCCATGTGTTGGAGCGTTACCCTAAGGATAATGTTTTGATCATCTTGCACCTCAAGGGCTCACATGGTCCGCTGTATGTGGATAAAGTGCCCCCCAATTTTGCCCCCTTTAAGCCCCTTTGCACCCATAGCGAGCCCAACACTTGTAGCCTAGAAAGTTTGGTGAATGCCTATGATAACACCATCGCCTATAACGACCAAGTGCTCGATCACATGGTGGATACCCTGCAACACAGCCCCAAACCGGCGTTGTTGTTGTATATGAGCGATCATGGGGAGAGTTTGGGCGAGCATGGCATGTATTTGCACGGCACGCCCTACCTCATCGCCCCCGATTTGCAAAAACAAGTCCCCTTTATTGTCTATGCCAATGATGCCTTTAAAACCACACACCATTTTAAAACCATTAAGCAAGACTACCAGCAAAGCGTGATTTTTTCTAGCATTTTAGGGGCTTTTGGCGCACAAAAACCTTGTAATGCCTATACCCCCGATTTAGACATTTTTAAAGCCCATGAACAGCACTAAATTTAAAGCCCTCTACCCCCAAAGTTTCCCCAAACAATTCCCTTTTAAAAGCATTGCCTTTTTTGTTTTGCTCTTTATAATCGGGGCGATCACCCCCTTCCCCAAGATCGCCAAGCAACCCCAAGTTCCCCTAGTTTTTAGCACCACCGAACATTATGCCCGTTTTGTGCCCACCATCGCCTCTTTTGCCCTGCCCTTAATCAAACGCGATCCGATTGGTTTGATCCAAATTATCCATGTGAGTATCGCTACGACCATTGCCACGCATTCCCTCAAATGGGGGCTAAATAATGTCGTGCTTTCTGGGCGGCGTTTGGGTGAGCGCCCCAATGGGAGTTCTAAAAACATGCCCAGCGGGCATTCTTCAATGGTTGCTTGCGCCCTAGCTTTTTTGGTGCGCCGTTATGGCTGGGTGTGGCTGATCTTTTTGCCCCTAGCATTTTTGACTATGGGGGCGCGCATCTATTACAATGCCCACACCATCGGCGCGCTCATAGCTGGTTTTAGTGTCGGCGTGCTGTGCGTGCTATTTTTAACCAGCCCTGATCAAAATAAGAAAAAGGATTTTTGATGTTTAGACGCTTAAGACGTTTGCGATCTACAGAGAACTTACGCGCATTAGTGCGTGAAACAAGGCTTAATATTGCTGATTTCATCGCACCTTTGTTTGTACTAGAGGGGGCGGGTGTGGCTAACCCGATTGCCTCTATGCCCGGGGTTTTCCAAATGAGCGTGGATGTGATCTTAAAAGAATGTGCCTTATTGGAAGATTTAGGCATTCAAGCCGTGCTGTTATTTGGAATCCCCGGCCACAAGGATGCGCAGGGCTCTAGTGCCCTCAATGCCGATCACATAGTGGCTAAAGCCACACGCGCCATTAAAAAAGAGTTTAGCTCTTTAGTGGTGATCGCCGATCTGTGTTTTTGTGAATACACTGATCACGGGCATTGTGGCATTTTGCACGATCAAAGCGTGGATAATGACAAAACCCTAGAGATTTTGGACAAGCAAGCTGTTATCCTAGCCCAAAGCGGGGTAGATGTGATCGCGCCTAGCGCGATGATGGATGGCATGGTCTATGCGATTCGCCAAGCTCTTGATCGACAAGGATTCACCCACCTACCCATTATGAGTTACTCCACTAAGTTTGCCAGCAGTTATTATGGCCCCTTTAGAGATGTAGCGCAATCCAGCCCCAGTTTTGGGGATCGCAAGAGCTACCAAATGGATTATGCCAACCCCAGAGAGGCGATCTTAGAGAGTCTAGAAGATGAAGTTCAAGGGGCGGATATTCTCATGGTTAAGCCCGCTTTGGCTTACCTAGACATAGTGCATGCCATTAGGAAGCGCACGCTTTTACCCCTCGCCCTTTACAATGTGAGCGGAGAATATGCGATGTTCAAACTAGCCCAAGCCCACAATCTTATGGATTACGATCGCTTGCTTTTAGAAACCATGACCGCTTTTAAGCGTGCGGGGGCGGATATGATCATTAGTTACCACGCCAAAGAAGTGGCGCAACTTTTACAGAAAGGATTTTAATGGGACGTGCTTTTGAATACCGCCGCGCGGCCAAGGAAAAACGCTGGGATAAAATGAGTAAGATTTTCCCCAAATTAGCCAAAGCCATCACGCTAGCAGCCAAAGAGGGTGGGGGCGATCCAGCCAGCAATGCCAAATTACGCACCGCCATACTCAACGCCAAGGCCCAAAATATGCCCAAAGACAACATCGAAGCAGCCATCAAGCGCGCCAACAGCAAAGAGGGGCATTTAGTAGAGGTCAATTATGAGGGCAAGGCTAACCATGGGGTTTTACTCTTTATGGAATGTATGACTGATAACCCCACACGCACAGTCGCCAATCTTAAAAGTTACTTCAACAAGACCCCCGGGGCTAGTATGGTGCCCAATGGATCGCTAGAATTTATGTTTGGTCGCAAAAGCGTTTTTGAGGGCTTACTAGCTAATCTGCCCCTCTCACTAGAGGACATGGAATTAGCCTTAATTGATTATGGGCTAGAATCCCTAGAGATCATCGATCAAAGCTTTTTGGTGCTGGGGGATTACCAAAACTTCAAGCAATTACAAGAGGGCTTTGAGAGTTTGCAAATCCCGATTCAAAAGGCTTGCTTGCAACGCATCCCCACATCGCCCATTTCTTTAAGCCAGCAAGCCCTAGCCGAGATTGAAAAACTCTTGGATCGCATCGAAGAAGATGAGGATGTGATCGCACTTTATAGCAATATTGAAGGTGTAGAAGCCACATAACGCCTTAAGATTTCACAAGCAGCCAAACTATCTAGCATGCCGTTTTTGCGGGCTTGTTGGCGTTGTTTGTGGCTAAGGTGGGCGATCTCCTCTAAGGCTAGCTCGCTACTACTGCTCTCACCCACATAGACAATGGGTGCAAAATCGAGCAAACCCACAAAGTGTAGGATGCGCGCACGTGTGGTGGCGTAGTGTTCATCGGGCAAACCCACGATAAGTGTATCAGGCTTTTTGAGCTCTAAAAACGTTTGGAGTTGTTGGCTGGCTTGTTGGCGGTTATGGCGTAAAATGGGCTCTAGGGGCAAGATGACCCCTTGCACACACATAGCAAGCCCGATGCGCTTCAAGCCAATATCTGCGGCTAACAAGATCATTAAGCTAAAATCACCCGCCCATCTTGGCGTTTGATCACCCCTAAAAGCTCTTGTTCTAAGAGAAAATCCCCGTAAATCGCATAAGCCTCTTCAAAACTAGGTCTTTGGCTACAAAAGCGTAAAAAATCGCTTGATTCTGGCTCTCTTGGGGGTTTTAGACCATAATCTTGAGCCAAGCGGGTACAAAAGTGTTCCAAATCATAAATCGCTTGGGCCTTGTTTTGCTCTAAAAGCCCTTGAGTGCCTAGACTCTCACCTAAGCGTTGGGGCAAGACAAAGAGGGGTTTTTGTTGCTCTAAGGCTAGCCTAGCACTCACCATTGACCCGCTATGCATGTTTGCCTCAGCAATCACCACCACATCGCTTAAAGCCACCACTAGGCGGTTGCGCTCCAAAAAAGAATGCCTGTAGGGCAGAAAATTTTTTGCATACTCACTGATGATCAAGCCTTCCTGAGCGATTTGGCGGATAATGGGCGCATTGGAGGGCGGGTAGATATAGTCCAAACTGCAAGGGGCGAGCATGATCGTGGCGGGCAGGGCATTTTTTTGGGCACTAATATCCACCCCCAAAGCCCCACCGCTCACCACCACGCCCCCCATGCGTGCAATTTGTTTGGCAAGCTGGGCAGTGGTGTGGCGGGTATAAAGACTGGGTTTGCGCGTGCCCACAATGGCGATCTTGCAAGGTGCGTCTAATAAACGGGTGTTGCCCACACAATAAAGGGTTTTAGGGGCATCTTTAAGCCCCTTAATCTCCAAAGCTAATGGTTCAAAAATAAAACCGCTAGCAAGAGCCATCGCCCTGACTTAGTACAATTTCAACTTCTAGGGTATTGGTGTTGTGGCTAGAATTGGTGCGCACATTGATCGTTGTGCTGTGGGTGTATTTTTGCACGACAGCTAGGATTTCTTTTTTCATCTCCTCAATGTAGGGCAAACGCATGCTACGCTCATAGGCTAGCACCAAAGTCAAGCGATCCTTAGCGACATTGGCACTGCTCCCCCCCTTAAACCACTTATCCAAAAAGGCACTCATGCAAACCAACCCTTGAGCGTACCCACCAAGCCCTTTTTACTCTTAAATTGTGCAAATTCCACTTCTTGCCCCAAAAGTCTTTGCGTGATCCGTCTAAAGGCTAGGGCACTAGGGCTTTGGGTATAGATAATAGGCTCACCCGTGTTGGTCGCTGAGATGATCTTATCATCTTCGGGCACAAGCCCAATCAAGGGCAAGGCTAGGATTTTAAGCACATCTTCATTAGAAAGCATTTCTTGTTTTTCAACTAAATTAGGCTTGATGCGGTTGATCAAAATGTGCTTGGGCATTTCCTGCCCCTCTTGAATCCTTTGGCTTTTGGCATCAATAATGCCAATCACCCGATCGCTATCCCTAACACTGCTCACCTCTGGGGTTACCACGATAATGGCGCGATCGGCAAAGAGCATGGCATGTTCAAACCCGCTTTCAATGCCCGCAGGCGAGTCGATCAACACAAATTCAAATTGGGCTCTTAACTCTTGGATCAAGGCCTGCACCTTACTTTTATCCAAGATATTTTTATCCTTGCTTTGGGAGGCGGGCAAAAAATGCAGGTTTTTGGTGCGCTTATCTTGGATCAAGGCTTGGGATAACTTGCAATTGCCCTCCATCACATCCACCACATCATAAACAATGCGGTTTTCTAAGCCCAAAATCATGTCCAGATTACGCAAACCAATGTCAAAATCAATCGCCACGACTTTTTTATCTTGTTGGGCTAGCCCGATGGCTAGATTTGCCGTTGTGGTGCTCTTGCCCACCCCTCCCTTGCCACTTGTGATGGTGATGATCACAATCTCTCCTTATGCCTTGAATAAATGCGCGCGCAAATGCGCCCCCACTTGTTCTAAGGGCTGGTTAGCTAGCTGGCTTTTATTTTGTGTTAGCATTTTATGCCCCCCTTGTGCCTCCTGCATAAAGGCGCGCGTAAATTCCCCACTCTCAATTTGGCTCAAGAGTTCTTGCATGCGCGCTTTGCTCTCCAAGTTGATGAGTTTTTGGGCGGCTAGTAGCCCTCCGTATTCGGCGGTGTTGGAGATATGCTCTTGCATGCTAACCAGACCCTTGTTGTAAATCAAATCCGCAATGAGCTTGATCTCATGCACGCATTCAAAATAGGCTAACTCCGCTGGGTAACCCGCCTCCAGCAAAGTATTAAAGGCATTTTGCAACAAGCCCACCAGCCCGCCACACAAAACAGCTTGTTCGCCAAAAAGATCAGCGCATGCCTCATGTTTAAAAGTCGTCTCTAAAATCCCCACCCGCCCTGAGCCAATGGCGATCGCATAGCTTAGAGCCAGATCACGGGCATTGCCTTGTTGGCTGTCTTGTTCCACCCCCACAAGTGCAAATAATCCGCTATTTTGCTGGTACTTTTCCCTGAGTGCATAACCTGGACCCTTGGGGGCACACAAGATCACCCCCACCCCCTTTGGGGCTTGAATCTGCTTGAAATGCACACTAAAGCCATGGGCAAAGAGTAAGGTTTGATTAGGTCTTAAAAAAGGAGCGATCTCTTGGGTATAAACTTGTTGGTGAATCTCATCAGGGAGCATCACGGCTAGTAGATCGCACTCTTGGGCACATTCAGAGACACTGCAAACCTCAAAGCCCTCTTGTTGGGCTAGAGAGGTGCTGTTGCTATGTGCATATAACCCGATTTGCACATCTACGCCACTATCACGCAAATTGAGCGCATGCGCGCACCCTTGTGCCCCATAGCCCAAAACACCCACGCGTTGGGATGTGATCAAGCCCAAATCGCCATCTTGATCCGTGTAAATGGGTAAAAAACCCCCAAACCCCGCCATGCATTACCTTATTTGTATTATAATGGGCACTATTGTAAATAAAAACAACTTAAGGTTTGTTTGTATCGGGGGCACGGTGAATCAACAAGTCCATCAAGAATTAGCCTTTTTAGACCACATGATACTAGAAATTCTCCAGGAATTTAGCCCCACCACCACGCATTATTTTTTGACCCTCAAAAGCCTATTTGAAGGCAATTTGAAGGGGCAAGAGCAGATCACCCAGACATTGGAAAAAATCGCCTCTTCAGACCAGATTTTGGGCGTAATCAAAGCCTTTTCGCTTTACAACATCTTGATCAATATCCTAGAAGATCGCCATAAAACCCCCACACTAGGCGTGCGCCAAGCTTATAGGGCTCTTATGCAAGAGGGTTTCCAAGCAGATTTATTAAATCAAAATGCCACCCACACCACTTTTTATCCCGTGTTCACTGCCCACCCCACCCAGTCCATGCGCCGCACCTTTTTAGAGGCGATTCAAGAGATTTACCAAGATTTGGCGATCCTCTTTGATCACACTTGTAACCCCACAAGTACGCATGGAGCTAAAACCCGTTTAGCCTATCGCTTGCGTTTGCTGTGGAAAAGCCATTTGGTGCGTCAAGAACGCCTAGAAGTGCTCTTTGAGCTGGACAACTTGCTGTATATCTTAGAAAATTCCTTTTTGCCCAGTTGTCAAGACCTTTTTCAAGAAATCCAAGACATGTTAGGCAAACCACTGGATCGCGCACCTATTTGTCTGGGGAGCTGGATCGGAGGTGATCGGGATGGCAACCCCTTTGTGAGTAATGCCCTCTTGCACCAAGTCGTGTTGATCCAACATGAGTTTATTATTAATCTCTATCTCAAGCACACTGCCCAACTCCAACGCGAACTCTCCATCTCCAGCGATTTTTGCACAATATCACAAGCCTTGCAAGCCGACTTACAAGCCCATTACCACAAACTAGACCCCACCAGTGCGCGTTTGCACCCCAAAGAGCCCTTTAGAGCCAAGTTGGTTTTAATGCAAACCAAGCTTAAAAACCGCCTCATCGCGCTTAACTCCCCCTTGCCCATAGACTTTGCCTACCACAATGCCCAAGAATTACTCACCGACATTGATTTATTGTTAGATAACCTAGAACCCAGTTTGCAACCATCTTTGTGGCACTTTAAGCATTTGGTTTTACTCTGTGGTTTCCATCTGTTGCGTTTGGATTTTCGCGAGCACCGCGAGGTGTTTTTGCATAGCCTCAGTGAGGTGTTTTGCTTGTTAGGATGGGCGACTAATGATTTTCACCGCTTAGATGAATCCCAAAAGTTAGAGATTTTAAACCACGCCCTAGACTTAGAGCCCGTGCATTTGTTAGACTTGATTCCTAAGGTCAGCGAAAGCACCAAGCGGTTATTAGAGGCGTTTTTAAACATGGTTTGGGCTAAATCCCAAATCGCCCCCGAAGTTTTTAGCTCTGTGATAGTCTCCATGACAACCCAAGCAAGTGATTTATTATGCGTGCTGTGGCTAGCTAAACAAGCAGGCTTGGCGATCAAAAAAGGGGTCAATACCTTAAAAATTGCGATCACACCCCTTTTTGAAACCATCCATGACTTGCAGAACGCCCCACATATCATGCAAATCCTGCATGCTAATCTCCACTACCAAGCCTATTTAGAGTGCATGGACTCCCAACAAGAGATCATGATTGGGTATTCGGATTCGAGCAAAGATGGGGGGATTTTTGCGAGCAATTATAATCTCTATGGGGCTATTAGCAATTTGATAGCCTTGGGGCAAAAATTGGGTATCCGCTTTTTGCTTTTCCATGGTCGGGGTGGGAGTGTCAGTCGTGGGGGGGGGAATTTAGAAGATGCCTTGCTGAGTGCCCCCGTGCAAAGCGTGCAGGGTGCATTGAAAATCACAGAGCAAGGCGAGATGATCAGCACGCGTTATCTGAACGCCACCAGTGCGCGCCACAACCTCTCTAGCATGATGGGTGCATTGCTCAAAAAAAGAGGCTACGATCAAAATAACCCCAGTGTGAATCACCCCCAAAACCCCACCATGCAAGCCATTTCCAACATTTCTTACCAAACCTATAGAGAACTCTACACCCACCCGGATTTTTTGGATTATTTTAAAGCCGCCACGCCCATTAGCTTTATCCAAGAACTCAATTTAGGTTCGCGCCCCTCCAAGCGTAAAGAGAGTAGCCACATTGAGGATTTGCGCGCCATCCCATGGGTCTTTGCTTGGACGCAAAATCGGAGTATTTTACCGGCATGGTATGGGGTGGGCAGTGGGTTAGAAAGTGTGGGGGATTTGCCCCTTTTGCGCCACCACTACCAAAGGGGTGGTTTTTTTAAAGTGGTGCTGGATAATATCTCCCAAGTGCTTTTAAAGGTAGATTTGCAAATTGCCTCCCAATACCACGCCTTTGCTAAAGATAACCCCAGTGCAACGTATATTTGGGCAAAAATTGTGGGCGAATTTGAAAAAACCATGCGCTGGATTTTAGCAGTGCGCTCAGAAGAGAGCCTTTTAGAGAGCGATGGTATGGTGCAACAAAGTATTTTGTTACGCAAACCCTATATTAATGCGCTCAATTATCTCCAAATTGAGCTCATCAAGCAATTCAAGCAAGCCACCCAAGCTGAACACGCCCAACTTAAAACCTATATCCAAAGCACTTTAATTGGCATCGCCCAAGGCATGCGTAACACGGGGTGATGATGCAAAAATGGTTTCTTTTATTGTTGTTGGTGGGCAGTCTGCAAGCTTTGGTGATCCAGACCTCTGAGGATTTGGATTTAAAAAAAGCGGTGGGTACTTTTCAAGGTGCTGTGTTTTACAAAAACGCCCCCCAAAAGCATTTGATCATTCAGGGCGTGTATAAACTGCAAGGTGCCAAGCTCATCTTAGAAGCGACCCATCTTCAAAAAATCCCGCCCAATAAAAAGCTCAAACCCACCACCCATCCCCTCTCCCAAGTCCAAGCCACGCAAAATTTAGGCACTATGCGTCTAAAGAAAATTGCCAAGGGGAGCAAGATTTACTTTAAAGAACCTAACTTGCAAAAAATGGCAAGTCTTTTAGGCGTGGATTATGCCCAGTACGTGGCTAGCCAAAAAGTCCCGGGCATTTTAAACCCAACTACCCCCACCCCCTCACAAAGCCCAACTTCTGCTAACCCCCCAACCACACAAACTAACCCAACTAACCCCAAGACTTTGAGCAGCACCCCTAAAACCAGCACCCCTAGAAGTTACCAACGCTCCACCCGCAAAGTTGGGACAAGAACTAGGCGGAGTCCAACTAGGTCTAAAGGCACCAGTAGGCGCACCTATACCTCTAAAAGCACAAGAAGTAGGGGCACAGCCATTAGAACTGGTCGGACAAAAACACCAAGTCTTACAAGCACCAAAACCCCCCAAAGCACCCCAGTAGCCCAAACTCACCCCCAAACTTCTTTAGTGCAAAGCAACCCCGCCACACCTCCGGCACCCCCTCAAGCTTACCAACCTAGTCCCCCTAGCTCCAGTTATACCCCTAGCTACATCCCCATGCCCCTACCTGAGAGTAATTTTGTCCCCTCAAGAAGCCCTAGCCCCACTACCCCCCAAACAACCCCCACAACTAAACCCCCCCAAGAAGCCCTCGTAGCCGAAAATGGAATCAAGAAAGAAAATTTGGCTAAAGAAGCAGAATCCAAACAAGTGCCCTCAAGCGAGTCTCCTAAAACCTCTATGGAATCCACCACCATCCAGCATGGAGCGGGCATGGGAGAGATGCAGGAGTTTGCATGCGGGCATTGGACTTATGATGATGGTAAGTTAGAGGCTTATCGCCCCAGCGTGATGCGCGGTCTAGACAAAGCTAGCGGGCAGTATTTGGATTTAAGCCCGTGCAATTTAGAAGCCGACCCCACAAGTGGCAAGGGTGGCAAAATTGTGCTTGCCTATACCCAACTTCCCGACAAAATAGAAGTGTTAGGGCCCACCACAACTATGCACACTTTTAAACTGAGCAAGGCTAATTATTCTGAAGGGCGTTGTTATAAGGCACGGACACGCCAATGTTTGCATATTGAGCCTAGTAGTAACCAAGAATGGAGTAGCACTTATAGCACCACCACAACCAAGATCACCAAAACCTACAAACGCCCGCCCCAAGTGGGGAGTGCCATTTCTACAGAATATATTAAAGTCCTAGAGGAAAACAAGGCAGAACGCAAGAGTGCCATCAAGGATAACGGATTGGGTTTGAGCGATCAATTCATGGAATTTGTGGAAATCTATCAGGGGCAGTATTTGGACGATCAGATCAAAAATTCACCTGAGTATGTGGCGTGGAAAGAGCGTTTTGTGCGCCCCGGTCATGGCACATGTAGCCAATATGAGATCGAAAAACTCATCACCAATAAAAAAGTGCTCCCCAGCATCCACAACACCCGCATTATATGCGTGAAAAGTGGGGATTTTTTACTAGAGAACAAGCAACCTTAGTCAAAATAGCATGCAATATTTTAAACAATCTCCCAAGTCTATTGCGGGGTATTGCTGGTTTTAGATCGTTTTTTTACAGAGTTATATCAATGATTACCATTTTTTTGGTAGAATGGGCCACCTGATTTTATCATTCAGGAATACTTTTGTTTAAGGAGACAGCATGTCAGGACATAGCGAAGAATGTTGCCACGGGCACGACAACGAGTGTAGCGAACACCACCATCACCACCACCACCATTATCATGGTGGCACACACCACCACCACCATCACCATCATGGCGAACACCACCACCACCATGATGGGGATCACCATCACCACCACAAAGATTAAGGTGCATCAGCCCCGGTCACGCCGGGGTGGCGCGGATACATCCCATCTTCTCGCTTTATTTAGTTTAGCCTTTTGAACCTATTTCTCATACAGCCGATCCCCACAATAAATTCTCTTTCTCTTGATATCAAACTGGGGGCTAAAGAGATTTTTAGATTCTAGATTATCTTTAGTGTGAATCCCCACGATGGGCAAAAGAGAGTGGATTAAATCATCGCTCATGAAGGGTTTATTGATAGCCTCTGCGATTTGTTTAACCTTTTGGGGATATTTTTGCTTGAAGGTGTCGGTAACATAAACTACAAATGGAATCTCTACGCCATAGGTTGAACAGCGGTGCGCATAGGTTGTGGAACTCTCAAAATTATCTTGGGCATGATCGGAGATGTAGAAAATGATCGCGTTTTTATCTTTGAAAAGATTAAAAATCTCTTTTAAAATATGGTCAGTGTAGTAGATTGAATTGACATAGTCAGCGACAATTTGCTTATCTTTGTCATTTTGGACATGCAAACCTTGATAGGGGATGTCTTTGGGAGTGAATTTGGCAAAGTCTTTGGGAAAGCGTTCATGATAATAAATATGGTTACCATATAGGTGGAACAAAATAAAATTATGCTCCTTTAATTGGGGTTGGATCTGGGCTTTAAACACATCTATGAGCACTTGATCGTATTCTTTGAGTTCAAAATTAGTCCATATATGCGCGGTGAAAACGGTTGGATAGATCGTATAAAAATTTGTTAATAAGGGTCTTTGTTGGTTGTCTAGCCAAAAGGTTTGGTAGCCAGCCGCATTAAACACTGCCCCAAAACTTTTTTGTTCATACCACGGGGTGCTACGGTTTTCCACATCGCTATAGTTCAAGAGAACTTTAAGCGCGCGGTCTGTCCAGCCAAAAGGCGCAATGGTGTCCCGAAACACGAACAAATTGCGATCTCTCTCTCTCTCTCTCTCTGCTAAGCCACTTAAAAAGGGCGTATTGGGGACCGGATAGCCATAGAGATGCATAAAATTACGCGAGGCGCTCTCGCCCACAATCAAAACCACATTGGGCACGCTGTCGCTATCCACTTTAAGGTAATCTTTAGGTAGTGGTTCTCTGATGGCTTGCAAAATAGCTTGGTTATTGCCATATTCTTTCAGACTAGTATAAATGGCATGGCCCTCACGCATCAAGGGGATCACCCGCTCAATGGCTTGACTCGCACCATAGGCGAGTTTCATATTGACAGACTTGATTTTAGTCATATGCGCACCAATCCCCAACACAAACATGGTGATTAAAGCGATATGGATTTTCCGATTTAAACACACATTGACACGCACCACATAGAGAAACAGGACATAAGCCACCACCACTCCTAAAATCACCCCACCATGGGGGAGCACCATACTTGTTAAAAAATCATGACTCTCTTTAAGATTGGTGGCTAAGATCGTGTCGATGGTGCTAGGAGTCAAGAGCATATCAAAATAACGGGCCAAAAAGAAATGCAAAAAGGCAAAAAAAACGCTGATGAATACAAGTGTATTTTTAAGGATTTTGACCACAAGGGGGGATTTGATCAAAGCAAACAGGGCATAAAAAAGATAGAGCACCAAAAACCCATAAAAGGCAATTTTACTCTCAAAGGCGACCAAATGCTTAAACCCCTGCGCATAAGGAGAAAATAAGCCTGCAACAATGGGGGCTAGCCAGCAGAGTAAAAAGCGGTTGTCTAGAATCATGCAAAATCCTTAGACTAATTGAATCGTGTAGGGCTTGGAATCGGTGTAAAAATGGCTAAAATAACGCCAAAATTGGGCCTCATAAACATTGGGTGTACGCTGGATACGGCAATGAAAGCCCCTTAAAATCTCCTCAAAGGGTAAATGGTTTTCAACCACGCAAGCCAAAATCTCGCCCCTAACTTTGAGCACCATCACGCGGTAGCCTTGTTGCTTAGTGATGATGGCATTTGCCTCGATAATTTTAAAACTTTGGGTGGCAAAATCGGCCTGCACGATGGGGCCCACCACCTTTTCAAAAGAGCCATCAGTGGGCACAAAGGCTACGATCTGCTGGGCTTTATAGCCAGATAATTTCAGATAGTTTATGAGTTTGTTGGCATCATAAACAAAGGTGCGGGTGTAAAAATCCACATACCTTTGGGGCACATCTCTTTTGAGCACATGCACATCTTCACGCCACTGGATCAAATCGTTTTCTTTAAACTCTAAGGTCAAGGTGTAGTCCGGTTGTAGCCACACAACTGGGCTTTCTCTGTGGCTACGGGTGTAGGTGTCGCAAATTTGCTTACCATAATCAAGGGCATTTTTGGCATTGGCGTTTTGAACCTCCTGATCGCGAGCGGCCTCTTGGATGTAGGGCGTGGCGATGGGCATGACATAGGAGGCATTGGTGCTTTCTAAGAGCAACTCTAGTTGTTGCTTGAGTCCCTCTAAATGGTTGGTGTGCAATGCCTTTTTTTGTTCGCTATTGTAATTGTCGATACAAAAGGGGAACCCCGAGGTCGCGCCCGCAAAGGAGGTGCAAAGCAAGGTGAGATCGGTGGGGAGATTAAAGGTGTTGAGGTAATTCCCATAGGCATTGATGATCACATCATGCCCAGATAAGCACAAGTATAGCCCGCTCTCTTCTGAGCCATCGCCTGCCTTGAGGATACTGAATTGGAAAAAGGAGCTAAATTCATAGATTTCTTGGAATTCTAGGGTATAGATTTCGGTAAAGCCCAAACCTCTTAGGGCTTTTTCAATGCTCTTAGAGGCAAAGTTGCCGATTAAAAAGGGCTTGCTTTTGGGCACAAAGGCTAGGGTCTGGGGGTGCAGGCAACTGGAGCGATTAGAGGAGATAAAGATAAAATCGGCATTCACCAAGCAATGCACCGCTTCTTTACAGCTTGCCGTCTCTAAGTAGCCACTGCCCAAAAAGCTGGGACCTAGCAACCATGGATCGGTGACACACTTGATACCCCCAGCCTCAATGTGCAAACAAGCGTGGTTGAGCCAACGGATTTTAAAATCGCCCTTAAAGCTGGATTGGTAGGGGTTGGAGAGATCGATAGAAGTTTGGACATGCAAGGAACGCCCCTCGATGTGATATTTGAGGGGTTGTTTTCTATAGCCATTGTGGTAGGTCAAGGTCTTTAAATCCAAAGCCCAGTTACAATGGGGACAACCAGCAATCCCCTTGTTGTGCAGGAGTTTGTCACCTCTGTGGTTACAGGTTTTATCAATGATCCATTCCACTTCGGGTTTCTCGCCCAGTTTAACATGCTTTTTCATACTGACAATGAACTTCCCAATATCATTAATGCCCTCTAAGAGCCCCCGAACCGGGATGACCTCTGTATTCACCGAAGTTTCAAAAAGACCCACACGGCGTAACTTGATAGGGGGTTGGGGACTTTTTGCATCCTTAGGGGGATTGGCAGACATTATCGCTCCTATTTTTAGCAAGATGGGTAATTATACATCAAAACCTTTAGATATGGTGATTTTGCGCCAAACTTATTAAATTTTGGCTACACTTGCACCATCTCAAGCAAGAAGGATTTAGGGTGCTTTTAGTGGATAGCAGAAACCCCCAACAAACCAAGAGTTTTACACAGGCTTTATTAGAGCCCAGTAGCCCCACGGGCGGGCTTTTTAGCTTTCAAAATGTCCCTAATTTGGATTTTCAGGCTTACTTGCATTTGGATTACACTCAGCTAGCCCAAGCCTTGTTTGGGGTGCTTAGTTTAGATGTTGCGCCCGCAATTTTGCAAGAAGCCTTGAAGCGTTATGAGGGTTTTTCAGATATTGCCCCCCTAAAACATCTAAGCCCTACCCTCTATGTCCAAGAACTTTTGCATGGCCCCACTCTGGCTTTTAAAGACATGGCACTCCAGCCCTTTGGAATCTTGCTCTCACAGCTAGCCCAACAACGCCAAGAAAAATATTTAATTTTAGTGGCAACAAGTGGGGATACGGGGCCAGCCAGTCTGGCTAGCTTTGCCTCTTTGCCTAATACCTATGTGATTTGCTTCTACCCCGCTAGCGGAACAAGCCTAATCCAGGCCTTGCAAATGCAAACGATGGACGCGCCAAATTTAAAAGTCTTTGGAATCAAGGGCAATTTTGATGATGCTCAAAGTACGCTCAAAGTCTTACTCAAAGATACGGGTTTTAAAGCCATTTTGCAGAAACAAGGCTTTTTGCTCAGTGTGGCTAATTCGATCAATATTGGGCGCATTGTTTTCCAAATCATCTACCATGTGTGGGGGTATTTGGAATTGGTGCGCCACCACGCCCTGCACTATGGGCAACCCTTGAATATTCTTGTGCCTAGCGGGAATTTTGGGAATGCTTTGGGAGCTTTTTATGCTAAACAAATGGGCTTACCCATTGCTAAAATCGGGATTGTGTCCAATGCTAACAATGTCTTAGAGGAGTGGATCAAAACGGGGGTCTATGATATTAGGCAAAGAAGTTTGCTCAAAACCTACGCTCCAGCAATGGATATCTTAAAAAGCTCCAATGTAGAGCGGCTTTTATATGCCCTCTTGGGCTCCCAGCGCACCCTAGAGTGCATGCAAGCCTTAGAGCAAGAGCAAATCTACACCCTGCAACCTCAAGAACTACAAATCTTGCAAAAGCATTTCGAGAGTTTTAGCTGTGATGATGAATCTTGTTTAAAGAGTATTTTAGAAACTTACCAAAAATATGGCTATCTAGTCGATCCACACACGGCTACAGCATTGCATGCCTACCAACAACTCCAAACAGATTTGCCTTGCGTAGTGGTTTCTACAGCTTCATGGAGCAAATTTGCCCAAACCACGCTTTTAGGGCTTCAAGGCGTGGCTAGCACAGATGACAGACAAGCCCTAGAAATCCTAGCCACTCAGGGCATCACTCCACCCCAGCGTGTCAAAGAACTCTTAAACCGCCCCAAAATCCACACGGAGGTTTTAGAAACAGCCAGTGTTGCTAGCCAAATCCAAGTCTGGCTAGAAAAGCACTAATGGACTTCTCTCCACACCTTTTGTTTCCACAAATAAGCCAAGAAAGCCAAAACGGCAAAGAAAATCATGATCTTGATGCCCAATGCATCTCTTTGGGACTTTTTGCTATCCCCAGTCTTCTCTAGGTAGTGGATAATTTGCTCTTGGGCAACTTTGGTTAAGCCCACTCGAGGCATCGCCGTGCCGGGCAAGATTTTTTGTGGATCGTTTAGGAAAACTTCTAGCTTTTCATGCCCCATACTGCGGATCATCATCGATAAATCTGGTGCATTTGAGCCCAAATAGCGGTGTAAGTCTTTGGCATCTGTGAGCGCATAAATCTTGTCGTATTCGATGTTGTGGCAACGCTGGCAAGCCTGCGCAAAAACCTCTTTATCATCTAGCTTTTTGGGGGCGATGGACACCAAGTAAGCCACAATGTCAGCTAAATCTTGATTGCTAAACTGGGCAAAGGCGGGCATGGGATAGGGGTTAGCATCTTTGTATTTATGCGTGAGTTTGGTAGCTTGTGTGGGGTCTTTGATAAAATGGGCGATAAATTGGGGGTCTAGGACACTACCCACATGGGAGAGATCGGGGGGTACGACTCCAAAACTCGCCCCGGCACTGGCTACATCCATCGGGGCCGGTATTTTTTGATTCTCAATGCCATGGCAAGCTACACAATTTTGTGCCACCAAGTCCTTACCCTTACTCGCATCACCCTTGCTTAGATCAATGGGCTTTAAATCTTTAAAGCTAAAGTCAGCTGGGGCAACTTTGGGCTCCATAATGCTATGGGCATAAGGCTCAACCCCCCAGTAAAGCACGCCAATCACCACGATCAAAATCGCTAAGATCTTGAGTTCTTTCACTGGGCACCGCCTTTCTTCTCAGCCTTAGCAATTAGGGGCAAGACGACAAAGAAGAGCACCAAAAAGACAATAGAAGCCACAAAGCCTACATATTTGTTATTACCCACGGGGGGGAGCTTGCCATAAATGGTGAGCACGATCATATCCACGACCAAAACCCAAAACCAAATATTAAAGGCTTTGCGTTTGTGGGCGGGCTTGACAACCGGGCTATTATCCAAAAAGGGCAACAAGAAAAAGATCACCTGTGCGATCCCAAAGGCGACCAACCCCAAGTTACCATTAAAGAAAAAGCCTCTTAAAACCTCATAGCTCCATAAAAAATACCATTCAGGATAAATGTGGTGCGGGGTTTTGAGACTATCGGCACGCTCAAAATTGATCGGATCCATCGCAAACTCATAGTGATAGCACACGAGGTAAAAGAAAAAGACCATGAAGGCACAGACGACAAAAATATCTTTAGATAAAAACACGGGCCAAAAGGGAATGACTTTAGACTCCTTTTTTTGCCCCTCTTTGTATTTTTTCTCCTCAGCTTCAAAGTCAAGCACCTCGCCTTCTTGGTTATTGACATGGGGGATGCGGAGCGAATAAAAATGCAGACCGATGAGCATGATGATCACCACGGGTAACAAAAAGACATGTAACATGAAAAAACGGGTCAAGGTTGCATCGGCGACAACATAATTACCCCGAATCCACACCAAGAGATCGGGACCGATGAGAGGGATTTTGCCAAAAAGCTGGGTGATAACCGAAGCTGCCCAATAGCTCATCTGCCCCCAAGGTAGCATATACCCGCTAAAGGCTTCTGCACTAAAGGTAACAAACAAGAGCATGCCCCCAATCCAAATCATCTCCCGCCCCTTTTTATAAGAGCCATAATAGATCGCTACGAACATGTGGATATAGATGATCACAAAAATCATGCTGGCAGCTGTGGCGTGGATATGCCGCCACAACCACCCGAAAGCCACTTCTTGCATGATGGTGAAATTCACACTATCATAAGCTAATTTGGCATCGGGTTTATAATACATGAGCAAGAAAATCCCTGAGATCACCAGAGTTGCAAAGAGGGTGAGCAAAATCACCCCCATTGCCCATAAAAAGTTAATATTCTTGGGAATCCAATATTCTGTCATCAACACTTTAGCGAGTTTTTTAACCCCCAAGCGTTGATCCAACCAATCCACTACACCATCTGCTTTTTTGATTTCTGCCATCACCTCTCCTTTATGCGTGCGCCATCATGGCTTTGTATTCTGGACCCACTTCCCCAAAGGTGATCTTAGTGCCCTCTAGCTTAAAAGGGGGGATTTCAAAGGGGCGGGGCGGGGGCGTGCCAGGCACATTCACCCCATCAGGGGTGAAAAGACCCCCATGGCAGGGGCACAAAAACCCCTTATCAATGGACTCAAAATTGGGGATACAACCCAAATGCGTGCAAATTTGCACCCCTACGGTGAAAACCCCATCATTGACTTTAAAATCACGTTTGGCATCAAATTTCATAGCCGCTTTTTTCTTGATAATATAAACAGGCTTGCCCCGCCATGCCACGCTGGAAAACTCCCCCTCTTTCATCCCCCCCACATCCACGGTGGTAAAACCCGCCGACACCACGCTAGGCAAGGGGTCCCAAGTCTTTTTCATGGCGACCAAACTAGCAAGTGCACCCACACCAGCCACACCCGCAAGTGCCATGCCTAAAAAATCCCGACGATCTATTTCAGCCATCATCTCTCCTCTATCTATTTTGCAAAATGTGATTTTACAACGAAAAACTTAATCTTATCCCTTTTTAAGCTCCCCCAAGATTGGCTAAAGGCATGTTAAAATGCCAATAAAAAGGTTAGCATGTTGTCTATGAGTCTTAAGCACAGAATCGGGGTTTTGGAGAGGATAGTCAAGTTAACCAGAGTGCTCATGGGGATCATGTTGTCTAGCCATATCTTGCTCGCCTTAAAACAAGATCGCGTGCCAGAGTGGTTTGATGTGTGTTATGCGTATTCAAAGAATCAATGTGGACTGTGGGATAAGGGCTTTGATCGCATCCAAAACATCGTTGTAGGGCATGGTCGGATGTCTGATTTGGAGGACAAGCAATTTGAACAGGCATGCATAGCATGGAAACTAAGCTCCCAGAAACTCCAAGCATTTTTTAAGGTAAGTGAAACCTATGAGGTTTCGCCCTTTGAAGATTATGATGATCTCCCTTGCCACTTAGAGGGTAGCTTTATGCTAGAGGGGCAAAAATACACCTTTGACATCAATGCAGGAGGGAGTTTCGAGATTCACGATGACAGGGGCAAACGCTATTATTTGGGGTGCAACCCCTTACTTTATGGCGCAGCTTCTGCCATTGATATGATTGATCCCAAATGCGCCCAGTTTTTGCCCTATTTGGGTCAGTTTGCACCCTATCTTTAGGAGAACGCCATGCCAAGCCTCACACCCGATGCACCCCATAGACTCAGTGTTTTTTTGCAAGAACAGAGCGCACAAAGGGGGTTTAACCGCGTGGTGGTGGGTTTGAGTGGGGGATTAGATAGTGCTGTAGTGGCTCTCTTATGCCATAGGGTTTTTAAGCAAAATTGCCATGCCCTTATCATGCCAGCACTCACCTCTAGTCCCCAATCTCAAGATCATGCCCTTTTACTCTGTGAGCGTTTTAACATCTCCTTTAGCCTAGCTCCCATCCAAGCCTACCACCAACTTTTTAATCAAGATCACCCCCAAGCCAGCCTGACACGGCAGGGCAATTTTTGCGCGCGCATGCGCATGATCTGCCTCTATGATCACTCTTTAACCCACCAAGCCTTAGTGGTGGGTACGAGCAATAAAAGCGAACGCATGCTAGGCTATGGGACGATCTTTGGGGATTTGGCATGCGCAATCAACCCCATTGGGGATCTCTTTAAAACCCAAGTCTATGAACTAGCGCGCATGCTAGATGTCCCCTTAGAGATTTTAGAGAAAAAACCCAGTGCGGATTTTTATGTCGGGCAGAGCGATGAAGCCGATTTGGGTTTTAGCTATGTACAAATCGATCCGCTTTTATTTGAGATCAGCCAAAGATGGGCGCATACCAAACAGATCGATTGTGCTTTATTGGTGCAATTAGGCTATGACCCACTCTTGGTAAAAAAAATAGTGGGGCGGGTGCAACAAAATGCCTTTAAGCTAGAGCCTCCTTTGATCTGTAAGCTGTCATGACTTGGCTAGAACGCTACTTTTATGCGCCCAGCCTGTCCCAAAAAATTTTGGCTTATTCTCTTTATCCCATCTCTTTGATCTATACCCAAATCGCCACGCTCAAACGCACATTAGCCCATTATGAAGATTTGCATATCCCCATTATTAGCGTGGGTAATTTGATCGCTGGAGGCAGTGGCAAAACCCCCTTTATTTTGGAGATCGCCCAAGATTTAGCCCCCCATTACCATGTGGGGGTGATCTCTAGGGGGTATGGGCGTGGCTCTCAGGGTTGCCAAGTGGTGAGCCTTCAAGGGGAGGTGTTGATCCCCCAGATTCAAGCAGGTGATGAGGCATTTTTGCTAGCCACCCAGTTAAAAAAAGCTAGCGTGATCGTGAGCGTGGATCGCAAAGAGGGTATTTTGCAGGCTAAACAATTGGGCGCGCAAGTAGTGCTTTTAGATGATGGCTTCCGCTTTGCCTTTAAAAAATTAAATATCGTGCTCAAGCCAGCACACAAGCCCTATTTTGATTTTTGCTTGCCCAGTGGGATTTATCGCGAGCCTGTTAGCTGTTATGATTTAGCCGATTTGCTCATTGAGGAGGGGCTAGATTACCGGCGGGAAGTCAAATTGCTCTGCCCTAGCCCTAGAATGCTCTTAGTGAGCGCGATTGCTCACCCCAGTCGCTTAGACCCCTATTTACCCCCAGTTGTGGGCAAACTCTACTTCAAAGATCATGCCCGCTTTGATCTCTGTTTATTGCAAAAAGCCTTTAAGGAACACGGCGCAACCTCTTTGCTAGTAACCTCCAAAGATGCGGTCAAATTGGCTGATTGTCCCCTGCCCCTAAGCGTGCTGGACTTGCGCTTGCTAATTGAGCCTGCTATTAAGGCCAAAATTTTAGGGTATGTCAAAACGCAACTCAAATCTCTTTGATTTCCAAACATTTTAATTCCCGATCCACATAGTCATAAGTGCCAACCACACAGATTTTCCCCCCAACAATTAATCTCTCTTCGGGATTTTTAAGCTTGTGAAACCACCACTTACACACCAAAGAGGCACTAGTATCGGCTAGCTCCAAATGCAAATGCGCCTTGGAACGCTTCCCCACATAACTCCAATGATTCAAAGTGGCGCACACCTCAAATAAAGGTTCGGCATTCCCCACGCCATAAGGTTCGCCCTGCTGGTAGAGCTGGACAAAGCGTGGGTGATAGAGGGTGGCGATCTGATCCACTCTAAAGCATGCCATGATCTAAAAATTCCAATGCTTTTTCAAAATCCCCCATGCCCTCAAAGACCACCCCACAAGCCAGCTTATGCCCCCCGCCATTCACCCCAATACCTGCTTGTTTCATGCCTGCTAACAAGGCGATCAAATCGGGTTCTTTAGAACGCAAGGAGGCCTCAATCTCTGTGCCTTGATAACGCCAACACAAGGCAAGCAAGCAATCTTGCTCTAAAATTTGATTAGCAATCACGCCTAAAATCCCCCGTGGCACAGCACCGCCCGCATAAAAAAGGCGTTTTTGGCGCACAATTTGTAGGCTTTGCTTGATCTGGGTGACTAATTCTTTACGCCTTTGGTTAGTTTCTAGGAGTAATTGGGCGTAGTAGCCATTGGGCATATTTTGGGAAAGAAAATCCACCACCAAATTACAATGGCAAAACCCCTCAATCCCATCTAAACGCCCAACTGCATTGATGAGCGGGATCACATCCCATGCCAAAGCCGCTAGTTTGTAGGGGTTTTTATAGAGACTTAGGGCATAGAGTTGTTGGAGATTAGCAGGCATGCCCTTTTTCAAGTTAGCATCCATGCGTTGGACGAGTTGCCGGTTATAGGGCATGGATAAATCCATTAAATCCCCAATCGTACTAATACCAGCTAAAATCTGCATGTAGTGCAGGTGATCTAAACGCATTTTGATCTGGTAATGTTTGGCATAAGCAAGCATGAGCAAGTAAGCCACACATGCCCCACTAATGCCCTTAAAATTATGCTGGTCGCCTAGCAAAGGATGCACGAAAGCATCGCATTTTGGCACGCGCCCCTCTAAAAATTCATGGTGATCGCTTAAAATCAAGGTGCTTTGATAAGACTTGAGCATTTCATGCACCTCATCGCCAATCCCCGCGCCATTATCAATACTCAAAAATAGGCTATTGTGCAAATTGAGGGCTTGTCCCCCTTGAATGCCGCCTACAACATACACCTCGCCCACCAAACGCCTTTTGGTAGTGTATTCCTCCAAGAGGGGCACACTCACGCCATAACTATCCACATTGCGGCGGGGGATAATATAATGCACTAAGGGGTAGCCTAGCACCTCCCTAAAAAAATACAGCACAAGGGCTGTCCCGCTCATGCCATCACAATCATAATCGCCCACCAAGATAATTTGTTGTTGATTCTGTATTGCCTTGTGCAACAACTCAAGGGCTTTGAGTCCATCGCCCATCAACAAGACATCATCTAGACTAAACTTATGCTTGCCATCCTCGTGGCTAATCCTCTCAATATAGGCTTTAAACTGCGCTAACATCAACGGCCCTTGGCATTGTCCCACAAGTGGATATGCAGCCGATCGCTCAAGCCATAGCCATGTTGCAAGCACACGGGGGCGAGGGCTTTTAAGTTGGCTTGGACTTGGGCGTGGGTGATGCCCATGGGCATTAAATAAATGGGGGGCAGAGTTTTGAGGCTTAAAGAATCCATGAAGGCTTGGATTTCTTGGATGCCTTGATCGATATAGGGTGCGCCTAACACGAATTTAAAGACTACAGGGGCGTGATCCAAGATATTTTGAACTGCCCTTAAATTTAATCTTTTAGGCGCGCTCTCAATAAAGCTTAGCTTGACACTCAGGGTAAAATGCAGGGACTCTAAGAGGGAGTCAAAAGCAAACAATACGCTTCCATTGCTCTCAACCCAAATTGTAAAGCCCTCTTGCACCCACACGCTCAAAGCCTCTAGCAAAATCGGGTTTTTAAAGTGCAAACTAGGCTCACCCCCGGTTAGCACAATCAGGGGCTTTAAAGATTGTGGCATGAGGGCATAGACACGCTCTAAAAGTGTCTGACTCTGTGTGATCTCTTGCCACTCTGCATTAGGATAGACCGCATAGGCACTATCACACCCGATCACCTCTTGTTGGTCAAGCTTGTTTTTAACTCCAAAGCCCATACAACGCAAATTGCACCCCCCCAAGCGCACAAACACGCTGGGCACACCCACGCATGCCCCCTCACCCTGCAAACTATAAAAGGTTTCTACAAGAGGTAAATGCATTTAAATTTGTCTTAGGGGCGTGGGGCTTTTAAAGGGCTTTAGGGCTTTAGGGCTGGCATGGTAGTTTTGGAGTTGCTCTAATAAAAGCGGGTTGGGCAAGTCTTGCAAAATAGCCGGGGAGAATTGCACGCTGTGCAAGCCAATACCTGCCATCAGATCGGGGTTACGCAAATCCTTTAAAAAACTTTGGGCATAGCCATAATCAGTTTCATGCACGCGCACCGAACTCACGCTTAAGGGAGCTTCCTCGTTTTGCAAAGCGGTGGCTTGTAAAATGGCATTGAGGAAAAAATGGAACATCAAAGCATAACCTTCCGCACTGGGGTTAAAACTGAGCCTGACATAGCGCGCGCTGTGGGTGGTGATAAAATCTTGAAACTCTGGGCTTTCTTGATCCCAAAAATGGTGGGCGTGATCGAAAGCATCGATGAAACTAGCGATCTCTTGCTTGAAAATGCCAAAATCTAAAAGCATGCCGGCACGATCGAATTTGTGGGCTTCAATGAAGACCTCTAGGGTGTAGTTATGCCCGTGTATGCTGGTGGCGCAACGCTTGGAAGTGCAATTGCGCACAACATGGCTGGCACAAAAGCCAAAGGATCGCCTAATTTGCATTTTAACGCTTATAGCAGGGAAGATACACGGGTAATTGCTCAAAGTAGCGGTAATGCTCTGAGCGGGTAAAATCAATGCGCCGAATGGTGTTGGCGATCAAATCTTGATAAAGCGCATTGTAACCGCAAGTGTTGCCCGTAACGCTCCCATCGATGTAAAGCACGCGTTTTTGCAAGACATTGTCCCACCAATCCAAGATAAAATGCGATCCGGCTAACATTTTGCTATAGGCAGAAAACCCATTAATGGCGTAGTAATCTGTGGGGACATTGGTGCAATAAAACTGCCCGCCATGCCAATAGCAATGATTGCCCCGTGCGCGATCGATCAAAGTATAATGGTAGGCATAGACGGGCAAAGCCGCAATATTGCGCACCACATGGACATAAATGGTGTTCTTGGCTTGGGAGACTGGGTAATCTTGCATGGAAAAGACATTGTAAAAGCCTAATTGTTGCAACTCCAAGATAATCAAAGAAATATAAAAGGAGCTGACCATGTCCTCTTTGTCATAGACCACCACAATAGGGGCTTTGGCATTAAAGGTATATCCCCCTCTCACTTCTGAGAAATAGCCCATATTCAACCGGTGACACCCACCCAACAACAACAACGCTAGCAAAATCCAAACTTTCATGGGGGCTATTCTACTATGTTTTGGCATTTTTGCGGTTAAACCCACTCTTGCAAGGTCTTTAAATCTGCGTAGCTTGTCATGTCTAGCGTGATCGGCGTGATAGACACAAAGCCTTGAGAAATAGCTGTAAAGTCGCTCATAGTCTCTGCACTACGCTCCTCCCATTTTAAAGGGTTGAGCCCTAGCCAGCAGTATTGCTTGCCCTTGGGGTCTTTTTTGAGATGGACATTATTTTCATAGAGGCGCACACCTTTTTGGGTGATGGCAATTCCCTTGCACGCCTCGAAGGGAATTTGGGGGACATTCACATTGAGCAATTTTCTTTGCCCTACAAAGGGAAAACCCTTTTTAAAAATGAGCCCAACCAAATGGCATGCCACTTTTTTGGCCAAACTGAAATCATGGCTACCAAAGTTAGCGCGATCTTTAATGCACTGGGAGAATGCGATTGAGGGGATTTTGTGGATTGTGCCCTCAATGGCACCGGCTACCGTGCCCGAATAGAGCACATCTTCGCCCATGTTAGAGCCATGGTTGATCCCAGAGATGAGCAGATCAAAGGGTTTTTGATACATAGGTATTGCCAAACACACACAATCACTGGGCGTGCCATCATCTACGCGGTAATAATCCGGACCCACTTGTTCGATGCGTAAAGGGGAACTGATGGTGATCCCATGCCCGCAAGCGGATTTCTCATTCTTGGGTGCGACCACCACCACTTGGGCGATCTCGCTCAAAGCGTCTCTTAGGGCTAACAAGCCTCTAGATTCATACCCATCGTCATTGGTGAGCAAAATAGAAGGTTTCATGCTAACTCCTCTAAGAGTGCGGTGAGATTGGAGGTTAGGGGGGGCGGGAGCTTTTGTAATTTCTTTAAGATTTGGGTTTTAAGCTGGGCTAGGTAATCTTGGGCTTTTGCTAGCCCCAAGAGATTGACATAATTATTTTTAAAGGTGTCTAAATGCGTGCTCTTGCCCGATTCTTGCGGGCTTTGGGTGCAATCAATGATGTCATCTCTAACTTGGAAAAATAACCCTAATTCTAGTCCCAAATCAAAGAGGGTTTGGGGGAGATTGGGGGGGGCAAGTGCGCCCACACACAGCGCACCCATTTTGAGGCTACCAGCAATGAGTTTAGCGGTTTTGAGTGTGTGCAGGGTTTCTAACTCTTTAAGTTCTAAATGCTGGCACTCAAAGTAACAATCTAGTGCCTGCCCTAAGACCATGCCATAAATCCCGCCACAATGCGCTAGTGTGGCGATGAGTTCTACTTTGAGATCACTAGCTAGGCGGGCTTGGCTGATCAAATAAAAGGCATGCGTGTTGAGCCCATCGCCCACCAGTACCGCACTGGTTTCATCATAGTGTTTGTGTAACGTCAGTGCCCCCCGCCTCAAATCGGCGTTATCCATGCAAGGCAGATCGTCATGGATTAAAGAATAGGTGTGCAACACCTCTAGGGCGAGGGCAATGGGGAATAGGGATGTTAAAAAACTCTCTTGGGGCTTGAAGGCATGGGCGGTGGCTAATAACAGCTTGGGTCTAAAACGCTTACCCCCATTCTCTAGCATTTCCCAAAAGGCATGTTCGAAAAAGGGGTGGAAGGTGTTGAGCTGGGGTTTAGATTCTTGTAAATAGTGCTCAAAGGCCTGATAGAGATGGGTGGTTGTCATAGGCGGATATAAAACTCCAAACCTCTTCTTAAGAGCAAGAGCTCGATACGCCCTTGCATGCGTGCATGGCTTAAGGCTTCTTGCAAAGCGCGTAATTTATCGGCGTGGTTGGCACGCTTGGGGGCGATGGGCTTGTGGTTGATCCAAACCAGCTGATCGCCCACTCTAAGTGTATTGAGCGGGGCAGGGAGATGCTCTAAGCGTGCCGTGATCACCAAATCGCTATCTAACACGACCCCAAAGCGTTCTAAAAAAGTGTCTGGCAGTAAAAACCCGCCATGTCTTTTATCCACACGTACATGCAAGGTTTGGGACACGCCCTTGCGCTTGATTGTAACGTGCGCCTCGCTCTGATAAGCCAAATTGCTCACCACCCACTCAAAGCGCGCGCTATTGGGGATGGCTTGGCCATTAATGTGGGTGATCACATCGCCCTCCAAGAAGGGGTTATTTTTAAAGAAAGGATCGACTAGCTCCACCACTAAAGCCCCGTGTGAGCGCACCCGCACGCCAATATCACCATAATAGGGAGTATTTTGGGATAAAAAACGGCGGATATATTTACTCTCGATGAATGCATGGGGGTCTTTGCTTTTAAAGCCCACGCCATAGATTTGGTAGCAAATATTGCCCACTACCCCATTAGGGGCAATGGGAACTGAAAAGCGCGCATGCCCTAAAAAGCGTTCCTGTCTCTTGGTGATTGTGCCCACCCTAGCATAGGTTTTAGAAACGCTGGCCATGGGGTATTTAAACGCTTCGGGGCTAATGTCTAAAAGGTGGTAGGCAAATTTGGTATGGGGAGCTTGGATCAAGTAGAACCCGATGAAGGGGTCTTTTTTGAGGATACGCACGCCCTTGGGGGGGGTGGTGGAGTGTAAAAAGGAGACCTGCCCCTTTTGCCAAAAAAGAGAGACGCTATTAGAACGGCTGGCCAGCTCGTAGTATTTTTGGCAATGCGAAAAGTCATAGGCATGGGTGGTGCTGACCAATAAGAACCATAATCCAACCCACCTTTTATTTCTCAAAGGGATTAAAGCCTCCCAGCATGCCCAAAGCTGAAGATTTGCGGTTGTCCTCCACACTCTTATAGACCTCGTTTAACGCGCTCATCAAGTAAATTTGTAACGCCTCTTTGTCCTCTAGCAAGCTATCATCAATTTGGATATCCAAAAGCTCACCGGCACCATTCATAGAAACCTTGACTAACCCACCCCCACTTTTGGCACTAAAACAAGCACTCTTGTTCTTTTCCTCGATGCTTTTGAGCTGTTCTTGTAAATTAGAAAATAGCCCGCCTAGTTGGTTGAGATCAAACATCATTCTCCTTGATTTGGTTATTGTCCCCAACGAAGACAATAAAGGGTTCGTGCTTAGAAACTTGTTCTAAGTCCATCAGAGAATAGGCGACAATGATCACCACATCGCCCACCTGTACTAAACGACTCGCTGCTCCATTGACACAAATTGTGCCCTCTTCTTCGCTCACAATGACATAGGTTGTGAAACGCGCGCCATTATTGACATTGAGCACATCGACCTTCATCCACGGGTGCAACTTGGCTGCTTGTGCTAAAGATTTGCCAATGGTGATCGAACCTTGGTAGTTGAGGTTGGCATCTGTAACCTGCGCGCGGTGAATCTTGGAATAGAGCACTTCCACAGACACGGGCATGCAACTCCTTAAGGGGTATTGGGGATTTTTTGGCGTTTGGCGCGTTTGAGTGCGGGGGGTTTGCAAATAATTTGGATTTCTTGGTTGCGTAAAACCACCTTCACACTCCCGCCCTCTTTGAGTCCGCCAAATAAAATTTCATCGCTCAGTTTGACCTTGATTTGATCGTGAATGAGTTTTTCCATCACCCGCGCACCCAAAGGGTCTTTAAAACATAAAGAAGCCAAGTGTGAGGCAACTTGCTTCTCCACGCTCAAACTGATATTCTTAGGACTTAAGAGGGCTTCTAATTTTTTGCACTCTTTGAGTGCGACACTCTCTAGGTCGTGCAGACTGAGCGGGCTAAAGGTCAAGATGGCATCCAGACGTGAGCGTAACTCCGTACTGAGGAGTTCTTTTAAAGCCTTATGGTATTTTTGGGTGTGATCATCTAAAAAACCCACATGCCCTAGCGCATTGCTCCCAGCATTGGAGGTTAAGATCAACACGGCATGCCTAAAATCGCTTTTTTTACCGCTATTATCGGTCAGTGTGGCGTTATCGGTGATTTGCAGGAGCAAATCATAGACATTGGGGTGGGCTTTTTCAATTTCATCTAAGAGCAAGACACAGCGGGGGTGTTTGCGAATCGCATTGACTAACAACCCGCCCTGTTCAAACCCCACATATCCTGAGGGTGCACCGATGAGTTTAGAAAGGCTGTGGGGTTCTTTATACTCGCTCATATCAAAGCGTTCTAAGTGCAAATGCATGTGCTTGGCTAGGGCTTTGGCTAGCTCAGTCTTGCCCACGCCACTAGGACCCACAAATAAAAAACTGGCGATGGGCTTCTGACTAGAGATGAGTCCAGAAGCATGGATTTTAATGGCCTTGACCAAGCGTTCGACTGCCTCATCTTGGGCAAAGACTTCTTTTTTGAGTTTGTCCTCTAAACCTTTGAGGTGGTTTTTCTTTTCTAAGCTGATACGGGACTTAGGGATGTCTATCTTAAAAGAGAGCACATTTTCAATGTCTTGTTTTAAAATGGGTGCGCTACTCTTGCCCCCATAGATTTTTCTAAATGAGCCTGCCATATCCATTAAATCAATGGCTTTATCGGGCAAAAAGTTTTCGGGCAAGTAATGTACCGAAAGATCCACGCAAGCTCTCAGCGCCTCCTTGCTGTATTTAACCTGGTGGTGGCGTTCATAGTGGCTAGAAAGATCGTCTAAAATCTCATAACAATCCTGCTTGGAGGGTTCTAAAATATCAATCTTGCTAAAGCGGCGGCAAAAGGCTTTGTCTCTCTCTAACACGCTCCTAAATTCCTCAAAAGTGGTCGCGCCAATGCAACTCAAACTCCCATCAGCCAGCATGGGTTTTAAAATATTGGCTCCATCTAAAGCCCCCGCACTAGAAGCCCCCGCACCCAAAATCGTATGGATTTCATCGATGAATAAAATACTCTTGTGATCCTTATGCAACTCTTTTAGGGTCTTTTTTAAGCGTTTTTCAAATTCCCCGCGGTATTTACTCCCAGCTACCATTGCGCTCAAATCTAACGAATAAATCGTGTAGTTGAGCAAAAAATCCGGAACATCTTTTTGCACGATCCTTAGAGCCAACCCTTCGGCAATGGCGGTTTTACCCACACCGGGCTCGCCCACCAACAAGGGGTTATTCTTCTTGCGCCGCCCCAAGATTTCGATCACCTTTTGGATTTCTTTATCCCGATGAGAAACAGGATCGATAGCATCTTCTTTGGCTAGGGCGTTGAGATTTTTAGCAAATTTCTTGAGCGCAGAAACTTTTTCTTTGGAAAAAGAGAGAGGGGGGTGTTCTAAAATTTTAATGGAATCAACCCCAAAGGAACTTAAAACCTGCGTGCTATAACAGCCACTCTCTTGCAACATCACCAAGAGAAAATCTTGCACATCTAGGACCTTGTGGTAACTCTCTTTGGTATAGTCGCCCAGTGCATAGAAAATTTGGGTTAATTCCTTATCATAGACGGGGCGTTTGCTCTGTGCATCCATCGGAGGGACATTCTCTACTAGGTAGGTTTGTACCATTTGCTTGGCTTCCAAAATATCCACATCCATTTGCCTTAAAAAGCTTTGGATCTCCTTATCATTGAGCATGATCAGCAAAAGATGCTCGGGGGTGAGGTATTTGTGGGATAGTTTTGTGGCTAGGGCTAGAGCGGCGTTTAAGATGCGGTGTAATCGGGTGGTGATAGAGGACATGGCAATCCTTACTTGGCAACCAAGACTGGGATGGGGGAGTTGTCAATAAAACTATTTTGGTGGGAGCCAAAGATTTTATAAAATGTAGAAGACTCGCTAGCCCCAATTACAAGAAGATCAAAACTGGGTGCCATTTCTAAGATCACATCTACGGGACTCCCTGTTTTGAGCACGCTCTCGCACACAATGCCCTCCTGATTGAAGAGCTGGATAAACTCCTCTAGAAGCTGGCTGGATTGTTCGTTAGCAATGAATTCGGTTTGACTATAATTCATGATTCCACTTTCAGGATAGACCAACACTTCGGGACTCACATGTACCAAGGTCAAATGCACATCTTTAAACTTAGCAAACAATCTAATCGCCACATCCACACCGCTCCGGCATTCCTGCGTTTGGCTGATCCCAAAAAGCACTCTAAGCATGGGCATCCTTAAGAATTTTACAAGCATTATAAAAAAGTTAAGCTAAAAGTATTGTTAGTTTGGGGTATCATATCTAGGATCAAAGAAAAATACCAAAAGGATAACCATGTATGTGCCTATTTTTGTGAGTGCCACTAACACAGGGATTGGAAAAACCACGATCGCCAAAGAGCTAGCTGGACTTTGCAATAATCAAGGGATCAAAACCCTCTTGGTCAAGCCCATTGAAACGGGTATCAATGCCAAACAAGAACACAGCGATGCGGCGATTTTCCTAGAAGAGAATCTAAAGATCGATAACACTTTGGAACTTGCCGATATTAGCTTTTACCGCTATGTTTTGGGTGCAAGCCCCTTTGTGGCTACGCGTTTTGAGCCCCACCTCCCGCCCATTGATTTTAAAGTGATCGAACACAAATTAGACAAACTACAAGAGCGTTGCGATTTGCTCATTATTGAGGGTGTTGGCGGGTTATTAGTGCCCTTAGATGAAAAAACAAAAGTGGTGGATTTGGTGTTGCATTTAAAGGCTAAATTATTGTTAGTTGCCAGCGATCGGCTAGGCACTCTTAATGATCTCTTGCTCAATCATAGCTACCTCACTGGCCACAAAATCCCATGCCACACCACCATTAATATGCAGGATAAACGGCTTTACTACCAAATCAATAAGCCCTTTATCGATCACTACAACGCCACGCTCAAAGAACCCATTTCGATCTTTCAAGAACATGCCCAAATACTCTTGGATCGCTTGCTAGCTTAGTGTTATAATGACTCAAACTAAAATTAAAGGGCTGACATGGGTTTGAAAGCAGATACTTGGATCGCACAGATGAGCACGGAGCATGCCATGATCACTCCCTTTTGCCAAGAACAGGTCAATCGGGGGATTATCAGCTATGGCTTGAGCAGTTATGGCTATGATATTCGGGTCGGCACGGAGTTTATGCTCTTTGAATTGGGGCCGGGCGTGATCGATCCTAAGAACTTTGATCCCACACTGGTAAAGAGCATCCACACCCAAGATTTTATCACCATCCCCCCCAATGCCTTCGCCCTAGCGCACAGCGTTGAATACATTAAAATGCCTAAAGATGTCCTCGCCATTTGTCTAGGCAAAAGCACTTATGCAAGGTGTGGGATCATCGTCAATGTTACCCCCTTTGAGCCCGAATTTGAAGGGCACATCACTATTGAGATTTCCAACACCACCTCCCTACCCGCCAAGGTCTATGCTAACGAGGGCATCGCCCAAGTGGTGTTTTTACAAGGCGATAGCGTGTGTGCCACCAGTTACAAGGACAAACAAGGCAAATACCAGGGCCAACAAGGCATCACCTTACCCAGAGTGGGGCTATAAATTTTTAAGATAAAATTTCTTAGGGTTTGGTAGAGATCCCCGTTGTGTCTTTCGATGTCGGCTTTGAGCCAATCGCTTTTGTCTGTGCTAGCAAGAGCACCATGATTTTTGAATGTATATTTTGGTAACTATCTACTCATTTCTTTGTGGAACAAATCCGCTTATTAATTTTATCTTCAATCACATAAGCACAAAATGGGGGTCAGCGATAATGATTCGCATTTAGATATTTACAATAAGGATTTAAGCGTTGATACAAAATTACCCAACTAAGGAAACTGGTGCAAAAGATTCTCAAAGCTTGGAACAAGATACACAAGGTAGGACTATCCAAGATCTCACATCATTTCACGAAGAATTATGTTCTCAAATAGAAACGTTCCATGATATCAACACTCAGAATTCTCACTGCTATGAATGTGGGATGGCCCGTAGCGTTTTACTATCGGGAAAATGCATGCACTGCGAAAAATTCATTAAATAGCATGGTCGCGTTGATCTCTTAGCCATTCTATGTAACTCCTGCGGGCGTTGGGTGCGGATGCAGGCAAAGCATTAGCTACAGTCAAGCACTCCGTCTGTACATAGTCTTTATCTAGCCAGTTGCTCAAGTCGTGCTGACTCAAACCTTGACAATATGCGCCCGGGCTTGGGCGTAGCCATAAAGAATCTTAGACTTGTTAAGGTGGTGCTGTCGCAGAGTTGGTGTATTTTACTTGCCCCTCCTACAAAGCCCGCCCGCCAAAACTGCTAGAGTTTTGGATCGGGAAGATGATCTGCTTGGACAAAGAGGCATATTCCTTACCCCCTTCCCCAAAAGCCCGCTAAAGCCGCTATCTTCCTCTTGGGTGTGTTCGTCCGTGCGCTCGATCTCCAATTGTAGCACTTAGCCAGCTTTTCCACAGCATCATCAACCCCTAGCTTGTTATATCCATTACAAGATTGATCGGCCACTCACGCCACAGCCATAATATCTAAATGTGTTCCTAGCTGGATTTTTATACAGGGACTTTCTTAAGAATGCCATTAAAAAGCAACTTAAAAGTCGAATAGAAACGATGAGCCCCTCATACCTTCACTATCGCCAAAGTGTCCAACTTGCAATATTCTAAAAGGACTTTTTTAGTTTTTTCTTGCCCCTCTTTTGGCATTAAACATAAGCCTGCATCGCTTCCTCGCCATTATACACCAAGTCCAAATCTTTATAAGCCCTTTCAAAGTCGGGCACTAAAGCGGGCAAAACGCTTTTAATAGAGTAACTACCATCCATTTTTGGATCGTAGTAATGGAATCATTATCTAGTACATTGCTTTTGATTTGCGATCGATCTTTAGCTATTTGGGGGAACTGTGTATCAGAAAAATTGACCAAATCCTGCAATTTATCCTCAAATCCTCGCCCCGCCACCCTGCAGGGGCTAAACTGGAGGCATCAACGATGTAATAGGGAATGTTTGTGGTTTTTAAATTGTGGTGGTCGTGAAAGTTTTATTAGAGTATTAAAAGCATGTTGGTTTAGGTACACACAGTTTGTCTTGAAAGCGCGCATAGTGATCGCTAAGAATAACACAAGTGCCTCTTGACTTTTTCATACCCACTCACACCACTCAAGTATTGGTATAGTATCTTGGGAAGTTTTAAGAGTTTGTGGGACATAATCAAAGGGGTTTGTGCCCTCTTCTAACATCTTGAAAACAATTTTTTATTCTCTTTAAGACAAGCCATATTTTGCCTGTATTGCCATTCCTCAAACTCTTCTGGTGTCTTGAATTCCTCGGGTTCTTTTGGAATGCTCTCAAGTACTGGAGGAATTTGTGCTTTTGTGCGGGGCGGGTGTTGTTAGTTTCAAACTATCGAGCGGAAATTGAATACACAATGGGACGATAATCTTATTGTACTGGCACAATTGGTGTCTTGACCTTTGGTTTATCTAGGTTTTCCTAGAACCACTAGCATTAACAACAATTAAAATTCCTGTAGTCATTTCCCTGTTCGCTTGTGGATCGCTTCCAGCGAAAAACTTTTTAGAATCCTTTGACCGGGAATATTGGAGATGGACACGAGGGTGTTGAGCATCACGATGGGGATGAAAGATTGTTGGTAGAGATCACATCTCAAGTCTTTCAAAATTTCTAAAATATGTTTGAGGGTTAAAAAATCCTCAATATGGGGGCTTTCCAAATAGTGCTGGTATGTCCTATTCAAGCCAAAGGGAATGGCTACATCCAACACGAAAGCGCGATCGGATTTAACCAACATCTTCATGCCAAAATAAGTGTTGTGTCCAAAAATAGAACCCGTATCGCCGGTGATATACTTTTTGATGTAGGCAGAGTCAGGCAACACAAGGCTTTCTGCGGGGATTTTATGCTCCAAGTTTTGTAGATGATCCACGAACAAACCGCTTTTATCTAAACCGATCCAATTCACATAGCTGACACGATCTTGTAGCGATCGATCGTAGAGATATTGCAAAAACACCCGCACCACTTTAAAAGCAAAATCATCTAACCGGCTAAAAAGAGCTAGGGGACCATCTTTGATAAAAAGAATCTTGGGCAACCATCCCCACTGCTTAGCTTCTATTAAAAATCTAAACATGGAGAGCATGAGCACCACCTCAAACACGCTCATCACATAGGACTCTATAGCTCCGGCCCCTAAAATTTCATCAACCAAAGTGTGTAGCTCAAAACAATCGGTGATATAAATTTTTGCCCCACAAGCACAGGTTAAAAAATCGTTTTGTAAATCCTTATAAGACGCGCTTTGTTTTTTAAAAATGTGCCTATCCCCACAACCCGCACATGCGATCTCTATAAACCCCCCTCCCCCTCTGTATTCTTGAAACACAAGCCATTTAATAGTGTTTAATAAAGAATCGCCATCCTCGTTAAGGCTATTGTCTCTAAAAATTTCATAGAGTCTTTCTCTAGTGGTGGTGATAAAATCTTTTTGGTCATGACAGTAGCCTTGGATGGAGAGCACAAAAGAAAAGCGTTGGAAGTCTTTTTCTAGTCTCCCCAAATCATCGGGGTTAATGATCTGCTGTTTTACCAGAGATTTTAAGTCTTGGAGCGAAAAAGTCAAAATCCCCACATTGTAGAAACAAAGCCTCTTGGAGGGAAACCTGCCATCTATGCACACCTCTTCATACCCTCCATCCACCACAACAAGGCGTTCGATCTGAGAATCCACTCGGTTTTGGATTGTGGATAAAGCGGTGGCAACACTGTCAAAATCTATATCTAATGGTGTATCTATCACCCCACACCTCGCTAAATACGCCTTCACTTTTTCATTTTCAATAATATATTGGTGGTTGATCTTAGATGCTCTCTCCTTGCGATAACCCATACTAATTCTTATCTTTAAACTTATCGATCTGCACGGGGATAATAAAGTTGTTGGAATAGGTTTTGACCCGCGCAAAGCCAACATCATTATTTTTGATAATGCTTTGGGAAAAGTCGCTAAAGTCGTAGTATTTTTCCAAAACTTTAAGTTCATCCTTATTGTTGAGGTGCGAGATGAACCAGTTTTGAGTATTTTTCAAGATACTAGGAGCGATGGAGCTGACCTCTTGGGTGGAATAGCTAATGCCTATATTGAGCTTTGCCCCCTCTTTGGCAAGGCGGTTATAAATGTTTTTTAAGTCCTTGTCGTCTTTGGGGAAGATGTTGTGCGCCTCTTCAAAATACATTTGGATAAACTCCGGTGCTTTGTCGTTGGTGAATTTCTCCATAGACCTAGCAAAAATATGCGCACAAAGTCTCGTGATGTATTTTTCTTGCACCTCTGTAGATGCACTAGATAAATCCACTAAAACAACCTGCCCAGCGCGCAGGGCAGAATCTATTTCTTGCTTATAATCCTCGCTCCCCTGCGTAGAATGCAAATGTCTTAAGTCCATCAAAGCTTTATACCCACTTACACGAGTAGCTTGCAGAACTTTTAATAAGGCCTCAAAGTCCTTGTCTTTCTCGTATTTTGTATCCAACTGATCCAACCCTTCAAAATACAAACACGCCACTTCAAGAGAAACACCCTCATGGTATTTAGGCTCATTGCTTGTTAGAGTCTTGTTGCTCTGACGTGTAAATCTCGTAAATTTAACTTGGTAGTTCTGCCCATGCAAAAACTTGGCTCTATGCAAGATACACTTGTAAATCGCCCTTTTTCTTTGCTTGTGCCTTTTGACTTCCTCATCATCTCCTTCTCGATCGAACATATCCACAGCCTTGAACGCCCTAATATAATCTGATGACTTCAGTAAGGCAACTTCATCACAAAATAAGCCAAAGGATTCCTCCAGTGTCTTGTCGTTGTAAAAATCGTATCGAATCGCTTGGACATCCTCATACCCCTGTGTCTTAGACAAAGAGAGGCTAAAACGCCTGACCTTGTTGGTGTCTTTGAGCTTGTCGTAAATACAGGTATTATCTTGTTGGTTAGCAAAGGTGTATTCTCCATTCACATCAAAGATAATCTGCCCAATTTGTGATTCATTGCGTTCTTGGTTGAGTTTTTCAATTGCCATGACCACAATCTTGATCGTGTTGGATTTGCCCATGCGAGTCATCCCAAAAAAAGCACTTCTGCGCGCCACAACATCCTCTACACGCAAATAAACATCGGGCGCGTAATCCCCCTCTTTGTCGTAAGATTGGCTTGAGGCGTATCTCAGTTTGCCTATTTTTTGGCGCAAGTAATCGCTATCTTTGGTATTTTCATTAACAATCACACTAAGCTCGGTTTTTTGGGGTTTATACACCCTGTAATGGTGTGCCCCTAGAAAATTTTCTATATCGGTCCCAAAGACAAGTTTGTCTCGCTCCATATAAAAGGTCCCCAAAACACGGCACAGCAAACCTGAAAACTGGTAAAAGTATTTAGTGATTGTATCGGGCTCTAAGATCTCTTTTCTATTTTCTTTTCTGTCAATGTGGGCGTTAGTGAGGGTCTCTGCGATCTGTTTTGTCTGTGGGATTTCAGCCGTCCCTACCACCCTAAGTAAAATCCCCTCCATCTGCCCTGCACGCAACACATTGCTATAAATTGCCATTAAAAAGCAGCCTAAAGGCACTCCCTTGACATTGTTTTTATCGTAGTCGTTAAGCAAGACTTTAGCCTGTGTGTAGTCTAGCTCGTAGAGATTGCCCACAAAATTTTCTTCTTGCTTGATTTTTTCAAAAAAATCCAAGTTTTTTGCCGTTGCAAAATCTGTGAGCGCCATCTACAACTCCTTTTTTAAGATTAAAATCCGATCGGTTTTTGTGGCTTGCCCCTTTTTAGCCCCCCAAATGCGTGTTGTCTTGGCATTGCTCTTAGCTTGATCCTCTAAAATCTCCTCTAAATGCAACGCACACCCTCCATGGGCTTGTATCCAATCCCAAGTTTTTTGAGCCAAATTAAGCGCGTGTAAATCACCAATCACCACCACCGCGCGCCCACCCGGTTTTAGCACCTCTGCCCAGCTATTAAAGAGCTCTTGCAGATAATGGGCATATTTTTCAAAAGTTAAATTGTCTTTGAGTCCCTCAAGTCTGTATTGGTTCTGCTTAAACCCCTCAAAATCCTTTTTGAACAACCAAAAGCGAATCCAGTTGTATTTGCCATAGGAGATATTTTTCAGATAGGGGGGGCTGGTGATGATCAGAGTGATAGAGTTTTTGCCATATTTTTTCACGACTTTTTGGGAACACTTTATAGCATCGGCATTGAAACAATATCCCCTTTGATAGCGGCTCATATCCTGCTGGGGGTATTTGGCAGGCGCAAACAAAGAGTCTATTCTATACTCTAGTGATTGAAACACATCTTGGCGCAATTTTTTAAGACCGTGTTTGGCAACAAAACCTCTAATGTAGTTGGCAGACATGCTAAAAGTGTTGGGCATATCAATGCTACAGTATATAGAAGTGCCGTCTTTGCGGTGTTTGCCATGCATAATGCCCGCTAGAGTAGCCATGATGAAGTTATCTACAGGCCTAGAGAGTTTTAAGCTTTGCTTGAGATAGACTAATTGCGGGAGAGTCAAATTTTCATCAAACAACATCCTAATATCCATATCCACGCCTGCAATGTCTGGAGGCTGGTAGTGGCGTGCCAAATCATTCAAGCGTTTCTTAATTTTGCTAATCTTTGGGATATTTGTTTTGGCTTTGATCAAACAAAAAGCCAGCGGACTTAAATCATTGCCAATACCAATGCGCCCCATTCTACAGGCTTCAAAGGGGGCTGTACCACGCCCAGCGAAGGGATCATAAACTAAATCATTTTCTTGGGAATATCGGGTAATAAAAGAATGGGGTAATACGGGAGGGAACATTGCTAGGTAGGAAGCCATAGAGTGGATTTTTGAAAACTCTTTATAAGAGCGTTGTTTGTAGGTTTTGTAAGCCTCAATGCAGGAGCTTTGCACGGCCCACTTTCTTGTTAATATTCATCGACACGGTACTCCCGGTCTTTTTGAGTATTTTCAGAGCGGTGAGTATTCTATCGAAAGATATTTAACGAGGTGCTGAAAAATGAGCCAGTACAGATAAGAGACTAAAAAATTCTCCAGAGACTTTGCCAACGAATCAGTCAAGACTCATTGGAGTGTTAATAATTCTGATGAGATCCAAAACCAAAACAATCATCGCTTAAACAGATAGTCTCAATATAGATAGCACCAAGAAATAGAAAGAGTATGGGGACACTCTCTTCTATAGATTCCAAACTCACTAGACTCAGTATCCAAGCAAACCACAACAACCGCAGTATTGCAACAGAAATACTTTAGAGATTAGAGTCCTAAGAAAATAGTTTAGTCGGGCAAGTCAAGACAAACTACAAACAGCATTTTAACCAACGCTTCCAAGCTACGCGTTACCTTTGGAGTGCTGTTGTCAATCTCAAAAAGTCTAGTAGCATGCAAGACCTAGGAGAGCTAGCCGACCACTTCAAAATAAATATTTTCCAATGCTACTAAATCGCAATCCATAGAAATGGGGGACACACTGACGTCTGGGCTACGGATAATATACACCACAATGACACATACTAAAGAAAGGAGAAGTAATGAGAAAGCTGTTTGTTTCCGGATGGTTGTAAGATCACATAATTAAGCTGGTCTTGGGATTTTATTGCAAAAAACAAGGTGTGTCGGTGTGATATTATGACAAACGATCAACGCAATCAACACAGAAAGCTTATTGGAAGGTCATTAAAGCACATCAGAAAAGCGCACGATGAAAGTTGCTTAAGTATTTTTGCGGGTGCTGGAATCAGTGCTGGTTCTGGGTTGCCATCATGGGAAAAATTGATAGATACCTTAAAAGAGAATCTTCGTGGCAGTACAGAAAAAAATGAGGATTATCTCATCTGGTTGAAAAGTTTTTTAATCAATTTGGGAAGGAAGGCTACCACCAAAGATTAAGAGAAAAATTAAAGCTTCGGGATGGTAATTGCCGAGCCAAACTTGCACTTAGAGATTGTCAAACCCAATCTTAACAATCTCATTACAACTAACTGGGATGACTTATTTGAAAGAGCCATTGATAAAGAAGGCATGTTTTTTATATTATAAAAACGGACGCAGATATTAAAAATTCTGGTGGTTTTTCAAAACTCATTAAGATGCATGGGAGCTTGGATAAAGAGAATATTATTTTCTGCGAAAAAGACTATTCATAGTATAGCCAAAATTTCCCGCTCATTGAAAATTATGTCAAAGGAGTTTTTTCAACAGATACTGTCATCTTGGTTGGCTATTCTTTAGGTGATCCAAATGTCAAACAAATCATCTCTTGGGTAAATTTTTACTCAAACAAAGTGCGACAAAATCTAAATAGCGCGAAAACAATTTATTTTATTAAGACAAGCGCCATGTTTAATTCGACTGAATTTGAATTTTACAAGAAAAAAACATCCATGTCTTGTACATCCATGAATTCTTCAGTGGGAAAGTGAAGAATGGAAAATCAAAAAATGAAAAAGAACATAAGTGCAAACAAGACGAGGATGGACTAAGACTATTTTTTAAAGAAATCAAGAAATACGACACATTAACACTCGTAAATAAAGAAGATATAGGGAAGATAAGGCGCATTCTTATATCTTTTAATTTTAATGCACCGGAGAACAAAATTAATACTTTACCAGTGCCTCCAAAATATCACTTAAGAATAAACTTTTAAAGTATTTTTTTACTTTTTGAAAGCCATATCAACGATGGCAATACAGGCAAAGTTATATTAAAAATCTATCAACAATGTGAAGAAGTCTCAAAAGAAGCTTTTAAAAAAAGAGAATTTAAAATATGGTTCTTTAGCGAATTAAACAGACGTTGGGGACTTCACCACTATAAACATGACGATGGCGTGATCTATACTGATTGGCAGGAATTACTATCAACATTGGCACTAACTTCAAGCGGAAGAAGTAGGCTAGAGTGCTCGATTTGAGAGTTACTTTGAACAACAACTTACGCAGATTGCACAGAATCGTTCACATTGGGAAAATAGAGAATACTCTAGTAGCAACTTCGAACAAATATTTGAAAAACTTCAAGAGTTCGATCGGATCAGAATTGGCAACTGTCTCATCACTCCTATATTTAAAAACCTCATAACGACTTGTATAACAAGATTTTATATAAACGCACTTGAATGCTGTTGGCATGAAATAAGTAGCATTCTAAGAACAAGGAAGAAGGCATTATCTCCTTTGCCACTGAATCAAGAAATTTTTAGCCACAGTGTTAAATACTTTCAAACTGGAAAACTAGAGAATATTTTCTAAACTCGTTTCTCTGATATCACATTTCAATTTAAGATTAATGAAGAATTTTTAGAAATAATTTTCACAAATATTTGTTCAAAACCCAAAGAATATGGAAATTCAATGACCACGAGTGGTCGTTGGATTAACAACTTTCTCATATTGGCATCACATTGTTTGCTTCAGCAGGGCACCCATGACAAAATATCGATAGAATGTTTAGACTTAGTATTATATTTTCCTCAATCTCTTTATTGAAAATAAAGCTGACTATATGAATTTTTTAGATCATATCCACCAAGAACATAAATATGTCAATACCTATGTAGATGATCATAGAGAATCCCACCTCACCTCATTGTTTTCTACAACTCTTTGCACCTCAACTTCCCTCATCAGATTAATAAGAAGGATAAGCGAACAACATTCGTATAACTGAACTTTCCTTCCTCTCATAAAAACACTCTATCAATCTAGCGATAAAAATCTTAAGCAAGCAATTAGAAAAAAATTAAAATATATCCTACGCCATAAAAAAGAATACGAACAAACTAAAATAAGTCAAACATACTGTCTATGGCTTAAAGAGTTGTGGAATTGGACAGTTAGCTAGATCTGCGCATACCGTCTTAATATACCTTGTTTTCTATCCAATAGGCATTTTGAGACGGTGAGAACGTTGCCCCTTTTATGTTATGCTAGGTCATTGAATATCCATGTGCGTACAACAACCAAATGAGAAAAACGACTACAATGGGCAACAAATTTATGTAAGAGTTCAACACTTACACTATAATTTCGCACCCTTCTAGCATTCTTGGTGATCTTTCTAGGTTCAATCTGAGTCAAAAAGTGAGAATAATTTTGAGCACTCCGTTAAGTCTGCTTAATTTCCTAAGCACCTCTTGTAGGAAACACCACTTGATAATACTATGAGAATTGCAGAGGGCATTAAAGCCCATTTAAACTTGCCAACACAAAATAAGCACAAGAAGCTTGAAAAATTAATCTTTATTCACTGTCATCTAAAGATTTTCCAAATTTTATGCTTGATTATGATCTTCGGCTTCATGGGTTTTATTTCCCATATCATTGCACCGACTGCCATCTGCCCATGGTGTGATGGTCTTTGGGCGTTTTGATTATCCTAATGCCGTGTGTTGTAACGGGCTGGGCTTTAATATCTGGCTAAGGTGCAGGAACACCTAATGCGCATTTGGGGGATAGTGGTGGAAAGCCTCTAGGTGGAGATGATGTAGGTTTAGAGGGGCCAAAGGGTGAAGATGGGGGAATGGGGGAGGCAATAAACCGCCTAGTGGCACAGAACCCCCAACAGGGGCTAGCAATAAGGGAGAAGAGCCCAAGCGTTTAAGTTTAGAAGAGATTAAACGCTTGATTGATGAGAGTCCTTCTAAGGGGCGAGATATGGTGCTCATAGGGCGGGTCAATTTCACCCCAGCAGTGGTGGATTACTTGCTAGAATTTAAAGAGACAAATTAATGGGCATTATGTGGTGGTGGAGCAAATCCGCAAGGGGCAGAATGAACTGGCTTTTAAAACGATGTATTTTGAGCGGGGGGATTTACGCAAGAATCCCATCTTTACCTTGGAAATGTCCGAAAGACACCCCAAGCACCCTAGTTACGAGCTAGGACTTGGGCAAGCGTCCAACGCAAAGACGGAATCTAACCCTACCACCCCAGAACTTAAAAATCAAGCTAAGACACTTTACACCACCGCCCAAGAGCAAGAAGGGGGGTTTAAGGAGCTTTTGCAGAGCATACCCGGGCAATATAGCCTAGAAGCGGGTAATCTGCTTAAGAGCGAGCAGAGTCTAGAGCGTAAATTAGCCAGCAAACAGGTGGATATTAGCGCAATTGGGGATGTTTTAAGAGCGGCCATTAGGGTGGAGGATAGGGGACATCTTAACGGGCAATTGACCCATGTTGAGGATAGTTTAAGA
>NZ_VKGC01000039.1:0-3417 GCF_007280785.1 Helicobacter mehlei | reverse complement strand
TACTTTTGTTCCTTTGTCAAGTGTTTTTGTAATGCCAAGCATAGGGCATTGTTAGATTTAAAGGTTTGGAGTTGGTCCTTAGAGTTAAGATACACACAGGGCGCGTTGTCAATGGAGATCAAACGCAGGGAGTTTAGATATTCTTGTAAGGGTTTGGGGTCATAGCTGTGTTGTTGGAAGATTTGCAAACAAAGTGCTTTAGACTCTTTGTCTAAATACCGGGGTTGCAAACAAATGGTGGGGTTTTGGGTGAGAGTTAGCTGCATCGCTTGGGCAAAAGGGACTTTTGGCTTGAGAATAGAAAATGTATATGCATCATCCTCAGCAGGGGTGATACGCAAATGGGTAACACTTTCCCAATACAAACCCATCGCACTTTCAAAGTCATTGTCATTAGCATCACCCCCCAAGAAGGCAAAGGCGCGCGCCTGGCAATAAGCCATCCACGCGTTTAAATCTTGGACCTTGACCCCCCCAACAGCACGGACAATCTGGATTGTCAAAAAATCTTTGAAACCATCTTTTTCATTGGCACCAAAAAACCTTACATTTTCAATAAAACCGCTATCCATGAGGTAGTTGTGTGCATCGATGGATGCAAAATCCTCAAAATAGTGGCGCAAAGTCGGAGTCTTAGGACCTTTAACCATGTTTAAATGATCTTTTCGAATGCCCATAATCTCCCAATTAGGGATTAATGCGTCAGACTTGTCATGCAACATCTGTAGATAATCTGTAATGTCCAAACCCTGATGATAGGCTTCAAGTAAGGGGGCATAGGTCAATTCTATGCCCCTTAAAAATTCTAAAGTGTGTTTTTTAGCGTCAAAGGGCTTAACACGCTTGGGAGACTTCATTTTCTTGCACTTTGAGATGTGGTTGTTGCAATAAAATTCGGGGGTGGAGTCGCTCAATAAATTAAAAAGGTTGTACATCTCAAGGGCTTTGAGCGCTTGGATCATTTGGGCTTGCTTGGGGGTTTTGGGCTGGAAAGATTGTAAAAACGGGATATGATCAACAAAGGCTTGCAGGTGCTTGACAAGGGTTGGTGCTTCTTTTTGCATGGCATGGGAAAAGACCATGTCCCAATTTATACGCGTGTAACGCTCTTTAAAATCTTGCTCATAGATTTTAACCACTAATGCGCGGGCTTGTTGCATTTGCTGGACCAAATTAGGGCTTACAGCCCATAGGGGGCTGATGAGTAAAAGTATTCCAATGAGGAAAATCATTTCAACTCCTTTATTTAATACAAGCTAAAGATTTTATTCTTGATCAGGGTCTGGCAATAGCTCGTTTAAATGATTCCACGCTTGCGCTTCAAACATGCCCGTGTCATCGTCTGTTAAATTGGCACTATTATCAGCAATGGCACTCTCCCCGGGGTCTTTAAAATCATAATCACCAGCATAGCCACAATTTTTGATAACATCGAGCTTTTCAGCCATATTTTTTGCTTTGTTAGCTGCATTAAAACAAGTCTGAGCCACCCAAGTCTCTTCATCCCCATCACAAGCGTGATCGCCACAATCATCCGTGGGCAATTGACTGAGTGATCCCACTAAAATGATATGCACCGCATCTCCCTGTTGGACTTTTTTTATAATCTTAGAAACGAGATTAATGGGGGTGTTATAATATGCAAGATCATCGGCAGCAGCGGGCGAAGCGGATGTAATCACATAAAAATTTTTCTTGGCATTTTTAGGCACTAGATCGATGCTATGGGCTTTGTGAAAAAAGGTCTTTAGGGGTTTGGCATAGGCTTTCACATAATTATAACCCGATGCCTCCTCTTGAAAATCATTCAAGAGGGCTTGATCGTTTTTGTGTAACTTGCGCACCCGTCCGGGTTTAAACCACAGCTTGGCTTGTGGGCTATAAAGCCACACGCTTTGCTCAAGGCTTTGTTTGTCTTGCAAGAGCGCGATTTGAAAGGGGGCATGGCTCAAGCTAGCCTTTTTTACAACCTTGTAGGCACTCAAACCCTGTGTTTCTTTGGGGGGCTTATCCCCCATAGGAGCGTCTAAACTCTTTAAAAAGTCGCGCGCTTTGATGAGCCCTATTTTGGGGTTATAGATAATGGGAGTGGGGTTGTTGTTGTCTATATATCCGGGTGTATCATTGTGTTTGCTATCAATGCCAAAGAGAAAGTCCTCCCAATTTCTGCCCGTGTTGCCCACTTTTTTAACGGCTTTGGGGTCATCGGGCACATCACAAGAACCTTTAGTAGAGGTGGCGTGGAATTGTTTTTTGAGGCGGTGGTAAGATTTAGATAGGATGGCTTTACCATCTCTCACATCATCTGTAAGAAAAACATGCACGCGGTAGTGCTTTAAGATGGTGGGGAATTTGTCAAGGATTTCTTTGGTGCGTTGGTAGAGATTTGAAAAGCTATCTGCAAAATCCAAAATTAAATAGAGATCGGGAGCTTTGGGGTTGGTGGAGGGGAAGGTATCCAAGCAGGGTTTAGGCAACGCTTCAAAAAAAGATCCAAAGAGAAGGGGGGCTTTTTTGGCATCTAATTGCTGGGCACGCGTGTTGATTTGATTAAAAAGAGTGGCATTATCTCCAAAAGCTTGTTGCACTTCTATAGCTTGGGTGGTGTTGGCATTAATGAGCCACACACTGGGGCCATCAAAGGTAGCGCTCTGCCAATCTGTGCCTTGCAAGGGTTTTAAAGAAAGCAAGGCTTTTTTAAAGTAAGAAACATCCATATCCTCGCGCATAATCGCGTAAGGGCCAGTGTAAAAGAGATTCCACATCTTTATGATCTGCGTGGGTATGGCTTGGTTGTGTGCCCATATTTCATCGTATGTTGGGTCAGCACCATAAGGGTAATCATCGGGTCTTTGATTAGCCAGTTTAAGGGTTTGTTTATCCACCCACCACGCCTCCCATTTGCCCTTGTGATCCACAATGAGCACTTTAAAATCCGGACCCTCATCAACAGACTTAACCACCTTGCCTGGGATGTGGTGCTGTTTTAAGAGGACTTGCCAATTGATCTCTTTTGCCTCTTTAGCCACAAGGTGTGCCATACACAGGCCCCACAAGATAAAAAGACACTTTAGAGTGTTTGAAAACTTGGGATTGGGGTAATACCCCCCACTCTTAGAGGGAGGTTGCTTTGCAAGTGATTTCTTAATATGTCTACACATCTTTTAGTCCTTGATTGTTCTTTGTATATCAAAAAATTGTAAAGACTTTAGATGAACTTTGGAGAATCCCATCACGCCCTTTGCCCAAAAACTCTCAAGACTGACTTGATGGACGCTAAGAGAGATTGGCCCTAGAGAGTCTAGATTTAGAGGGCTTGATGGGAGCAGAGACTAAAGAGCAAACCAACCCCAAGAGGCATATAAAAACCCACCTCATGCTACATACAATACCCGCGCTCTTTGCATTGGGCAAACA
>NZ_VKGC01000038.1:0-3807 GCF_007280785.1 Helicobacter mehlei | reverse complement strand
AATTGAGAAATTGAGAAATTGAGAAATTGAGAAATTGAGAAATTGAGAAATTGAGAAATTGAGAAATTGAGAAATTGTAGCATAAAAACCTAAAAAACACTTTAAAAACAAATCCCCCGCATCACCCTACTTTCCCACCCTTGCAAAGGGCAGTATCATCGGCGTTAGAGAGCTTGACTTCCAGGTTCGGGATGGGACTGGGTATTTCCTCTCCACTAGGGACACGGGGAAAGCAAAGCTTTTTAAAAAGCTTTGTGACTTGTCAAAGCCTTGAGTTAGCACCTAAAGCATTACCAATGCTTTAGCAATGCTTAAGGGTTAGCTTGTCTTTTGCTCTTGTCAAACCAAGAGATTTTAAGGTCTCAAGCCTGAGTTTAAGCTAAGTTTAGCCAAGCCTCAAAGGTGCAAACTCCAAAGCTTAAGCAACCTTGCTTAAGCCCAAATGCTAGGCTAACTCAATGCAAGCCACACAAGCAAGTTTGAGGCTTTGGAGTCCTAAGCCCAAAGCTTTAAAATAAAAACGCCACTCTAGCATTTTTGTTTTAAAAAAGCAACAACAAGGCTTAAAAGCTTCGCTTTTGCCAATAACCTACGCTCCAGTTCCTACAAAGCACCATTACACTCAACAAGGCGGTGATACCTTATCAACCAAACAAGCCAAACGCTCTATTAGTAGTGGTTAGCTGAATGCATTACTGCACTTACACACCCACCCTATCAAACATGTAGTCTTCATGCGAGCTTCAGGGAAAGCTTATCTTGGAGTTGGCTTCGAGCTTAGATGCTTTCAGCTCTTATCACAACCATGCGTGGCTACCCAGCGGTGCTCTTGGCAGAACAACTGGTGCACCAGTGGCATGTCCATCCCGGTCCTCTCGTACTAGGGACAGCTCTCCTCAGCTTTCCTACGCCCACAGCAGATAGGGACCGAACTGTCTCACGACGTTCTGAACCCAGCTCGCGTACCGCTTTAAATGGCGAACAGCCATACCCTTGGGACCTGCTCCAGCCCCAGGATGCGATGAGCCGACATCGAGGTGCCAAACCTCCCCGTCGATGTGAGCTCTTGGGGGAGATCAGCCTGTTATCCCCGGGGTACCTTTTATCCTTTGAGCGATGGCTCTTCCACACGAGAACCACCGGATCACTATGACCGACTTTCGTCTCTGCTTGAGTTGTCTCTCTTGCAGTTAAGCTAGCTTGTGCCATTACACTCAACTGGCGATTTCCAACCGCCATGAGCTAACCTTTGTAAGCCTCCGTTACTTTTTAGGAGGCGACCGCCCCAGTCAAACTACCCACCAAGCATTGTCCTGCCTAAGGATGACTTAGGCCAGTTAGCTAACAAAAACGCCAAGGGTGGTATCTCAAGGATGGCTCCACAAGAGCCAAAGCTCTTGCTTCACAGCCTCCCACCTATCCTGCGCATGGCATTCCCATTAGCAGTGCTAAGCTATAGTAAAGGTCCACGGGGTCTTTCCGTCTTGCTGCGGGTAGGAGGAATTTTCACCTCCACTACAATTTCACTGGATCTCTCTTTGAGACAGCTCCCATCTCGTTACGCCATTCATGCAGGTCGGTATTTAACCGACAAGGAATTTCGCTACCTTAGGACCGTTATAGTTACGGCCGCCGTTTATTCGGGCTTCAATTCAAAGCTTCGCCTTGCGGCTAACCCATCCTCTTAACCTTCGAACACCGGGCAGGCGTCACACCTTATACTTCCTCTTACGAGTTGGCAAAGTGCTGTGTTTTTGGTAAACAGTCGGGAGGGACTCTTTGCTGAGACCTACTTGCGTAGGCACACCTTATCGCGAACTTACGGTGCTAGTTTGCAGAGTTCCTTAAAGAGAGTTCTTCCACGCGCCTTAGAATACTCATCTCATCTACCTGTGTCGGTTTGCGGTACGGACAATTAGGGCTAAACTTAGAGACTTTTCTTGGCACGATAGTATCAGTGATTCTCTCTTTGGTCCGAAGACCGCCAAGAGCCTTTCAGGTTTCAAATACAGGAGCGGATTTGCCTCTCTCCCAATCTACACCCTTAGACCAACACTTCCATCCGTTGGCTCACCTAACTTTATGCGTCCTCCCATCGCACACCCTAATTGGTATAGGAATATTAACCTATTTCCCATCGCCTACCCCTTTCGGACTTGGCTTAGGACCCGACTAACCCTACGATGACGAACATCGCGTAGGAAACCTTAGATTTACGGCGGATACGATTCTTACGCATCTTATCGCTACTCATTCCTGCATGCTCACTTCTGTGCGCTCCAGCACTCCTTACCGGTATGCCTTCAACGCTGCACAGAACGCTCTTCTACCACTGCTCCTAAGAGCAATCTACAACTTCGGTGTCTATCTTAGCCCCGTTATATTTTCAGCGCATGATCACTAGACCAGTGAGCTGTTACGCTTTCTTTAAAGGATGGCTGCTTCTAAGCCAACCTCCTGGTTGTTTGAGTAACCACACATCTTTTTCCACTCAGAATAGAACTTGGGGACCTTAGTTGGTAGTCTGGGTTGTTTCCCTCTTGACGATTGATTTTATCACCCACCGCCTGACTCCCAAGATACAACAAAAGGTATTCGCAGTTTGACAGGGTTTGGTACTGCGGCGAGCAGCCCTAGCCCAATCAGAGCTCTACCCCCTCTTGTTATGACTTGAGGCTATACCTAAATATATTTCGAAGAGAACCAGCTATCACCAAGTTTGTTTGGCCTTTCACCCCTATCCACAGCTCATCCCAGCCCGTTTCAATGGGCACGGGTTCAGTCCTCCACAAGCTGTTACACTCGTTTCAACTTGGCCATGGATAGATCACTTGGCTTCGGGTCTGCAGCGTCTGACTAAAGCGCCCTATTCAGACTCGCTTTCGCTACGGCTCGTTTTCACTTAACCTTGCCAGACACCACAACTCGCAGGATCATTATGCAAAAGGCAGTCCATCACCCTGATAAATCATAGGGCTCTGAATGATTGTAAGTAGATGGTTTCAGGTTCTATTTCACTCCGTTACCCACGGTTCTTTTCACCTTTCCCTCACGGTACTTGTGCGCTATCGGTCAAAGAGTAGTATTTAGGGTTGGAGAGTGGTCTCCCCGGCTTCAGCCCGGATTTCACGTGTCCTGGCCTACTCTGGATCCGGCTATCTAGGGTTTTCCTTTCGCATACAGGGCTATCACCTTCTATGGCTTGTCTTTCCAAACAACTTTGCTAGAAAAACCCCTTGAATGTTGCCGTCCTCAACCCCGCGTGCAAGCACGCGGTTTGCCCTTTTCCCCTTTCGCTCGCCACTACTGAGGGAATCTCGTTGATTTCTTTTCCTCTAGGTACTGAGATGTTTCACTTCCCTAGGTTCGCTCTCTAACTTAATAGAGTAACCTACATTGCTGTAAGTTGGGTTGCCCCATTCGGACATCTGCGCCTCAACGCTTCTTGACAGCTCCACGCAGCTTATCGCAGTCTAGTGCGTCCTTCATCGCCTCTCTTTGCCAAGGCATCCACCATCCACTCTTAACATCTTGTTTGTTTCAGTTAGCATATCCGCTAAACTGCCTTGATAAGATTTCTACCGCCTTATTGAGTATAATTCTTTGGCTTTGTAGTTTTTACCTTTAACATAGGCTATTGACAATGAAAAGTCAAAAAACACTAAGCAAAAACCTTCCAGCGACACATCCCAAAAACGCACCTCTTAGGCAAAACCCCAAAAACACGCTTTAGAAAAAAGCCTTCGAGCTATCACATTTGCTTAGGCAAAAGCGCATTATATCGGTGTAAAGCTTAAGGGGGGCTTA
>NZ_VKGC01000037.1:0-4140 GCF_007280785.1 Helicobacter mehlei | reverse complement strand
CGCGACACTTCTTATTGGGGCAAGGAGGCTTATACCACAACAGAGGAGTATTGGGACACCGAGCGTTATTGGATATATCCACGCCCAAGAAAAGGGGCTTAAAACCCCAGAAGATCACGCCACTTTGCACCGCTTTATTTTAGATAAGTGGCAGGGGGTGTTGGAGGATAAGATCGCCACATGGAAACACGCCACGCAAGCCAAAATGGAGCAGGATTTTTTAGAGCGCATGCGTGCATGGTTTAAGGCTCTATGGCAGGCAAAACAGCTAGCCAAGCAATCCCCCGAACTTTTTGGCACAAGTGGGTTATTTATGGACGCTAAGGGGCTAGCCCTAGAATCCCTAGATTTAGAGGGCTTGGGCGATGAACAGGCACAAAAACGCGCCTTAGAAAATTTAGAGGGCTTGGATACGGATATAAAGACCCAACATAGAGGGCATGCCTTTTCTGTGGGCTTAAGCCTCACACGCCTAAACCTCGCCCAAATTAAAGCCCTCTTTGCCCGAATCAAAAACAATAAAGTCTTAATGCAAATCTGCGATCTGCTGGGGCGCATGAAAGAGATGCAACAAGAAATGATTAAGGAGGTGATCAAGGAGCAACGCACTTACGCCTATACAGAACACCACCCTACTAGAGATTATAAAGAGGAAATTTGTGGGATTCATTTGAGTCATGATTTAGAAAACTTGATCCCTCAAGAATTGGCCCTGTTAGATGACCCCGATTTGGAGGTGTTGTTTTACCTGAAATTTACAGAAAAACGCCTCTTTTGCTTTGAGAAGCAGGGTTATATTGATCACCATTTGGAGGGGATAGAGGAAGTGGAGGTAGAGATAGAAAAGGAGCAGGAAAAAGAGGGAGAGAAAGGACCTATCATTATTTGCGTGGATACCAGCGGGTCGATGAGTGGCGACCCTGAACTCATTGTTAAGGCTCTCACTTTGTTTTTGAGCGTGCATGCCAAGAGAGAAAAACGGGCGTGCTATTTGATCAATTTTAGCGAGGGGACAACAGCTGTAGATTTGAGCGGTGGGGATTGGATGGCTAGGCTCAACAACTTTTTAACCTTTAGTTTTAGGGGTGGCTGGGAAAATGTGGATTTAGCCATCAAGCAGGGCATAGAGCAGATGGAAAGAGAAAACTATAAGAATGCAGACCTTTTGGTGATCTCAGATGGCTATTTTACCAACACCAACATGGGCGACCTTGCTAGGCAAATGCAAAACAAACGCCAAGATAAAAACCGCTTTTATTTGCTCGATGTCAATGGCAACTCGGGGGCAAAACGCGCCTTTGATAAACACTGGGTCTATGATAGCCGTAGCCAAAATATCCGCGTGCTGTGCAAACTAGGCAACGATTTGGGGGCGTGATTGATCCTATTTGTGGGCCTTAAGCTAATTTTGGCTATAATTATAGGTTGCATGGGCGGTGGTTGCTTTGGATCAAACCAAAGAGGAAAGTCCGAGCTACATAAGACAGGATTCCATTTAACAGATGGCTAGCGTGAGCTAAGGGAAAGTGCCACAGAAAATAACCGCTCGTTGAGAGTAAGGGTGAAAAGGTGGGGTAAGAGCCCACCGCGTCCTAAGCAATTAGGATCGGACTTAGGCAAACCCAATCTGTAGCAAGAAGTGTATGGTAAGGTCTTAAGTTTAGGCACTTCGCAAGAGGTGGGTTGTAAAACTCATCCTAGATAAATAACCACCCACGACAGAACTCGGCTTATGCCCATGCACCATAAAGGACAACATGCACCAAAGCGTTTTATTGCAAGAAGTGGTTCGAGCTTTTCAAGAAATCATACAAACAACACCCCAGCCTATTTTGATCGATTGCACTTTGGGCTTGGGCGGGCACACTCTGGCTTTATTAGAAACCTACCCTCATTTAAACATCATAGGGATCGATCAGGACTTAGAGGCTAAAGAGCAGGCTTTAGAAAAACTAGCCCCCTATGGCAATCGTTTTAACTTCATGCATGGCAATTTTGCTACGCTATTGCCCTCTCTTTTAGAAAATCCCTCTCTTTGCATTAAAGGCGTGCTAGCCGATTTGGGGGTGAGTTCTTGGCAACTAGATAGCCCCCATCGGGGCTTTGGGTTCCATTCCAAGCAGTTGGATATGCGCATGGATACAGACCAATCTTTGGATGCGTTTAAAGTGGTGAATACCTACAGCCTTTATCACTTGGAGCGGGTGTTGCAAGCAGGCGAGGTGCGTGAATATAAAAAAATCGCCTCTTTGATCGCTAATAGACGGCATAAACAGCCCTTTGAGAGCGCACAGGATTTAGCCGACTTTTTAGCCAAACACGCCCACAGAAGCAAGCTCCACCCTGCTACTTTGATCTTCCAAGCGATTCGCATGGAGGTTAATTCTGAGATGGAAAACTTACACACACTCTTAAAGTGTGCCAAAAATCTAAAAGAAGCTGTATTAGCCGTGATTTCTTTTCATTCTTTAGAGGATCGCCAAGTCAAGCACACCTTTAGGGAGTATGCTCAGTCTTGGGGAATCTGTGCCACTAAAAAACCCATCACCCCAAGTGCCCAAGAATTAAACACCAACCCTAGAGCGCGGAGTGCTAAAATGCGTATTTTTTATTTTCAAGGTTTTTGATGACAACAACAAGCATGGATGTAGAACACCCCTTAGAGGAACGCCGCTTACGTACCAGCCAAAAAGAACGCGATGCTTTATTCAATCAAGAAGTGGTGAAACAAGGAATTCCCCTCTCTTTGTTGTGGCGTGTATTGGGCGTTTTGGTGATTGTGTTGGTCTTATTTGCGCCTAAAATTTATTTGACAAATAATATCTACTACACCAGCAAATCAATCCAAAAGCTCAAGACTCAGGAAAATTTGCTCAAAGAGGAAAAACATCGCCTAGAGCTAGAACTTGAAAAACAACGCTTTAAATACACCATTGAAAACATGCCCTAAGTTTGGGACTTGTCTTGGTGCTATTTTTTCCCAAACAACCTACCTAGTTTCTGTTGGATGCGGAACAAAAGGTATTTTTTGATAAACGACATGGGCACACACCGCTGGAAAGTTTGCACATCTAATTCCGAATTAATCTCAAAAGTGTTACAGCACTTTTCTAAAAATTCAAATCTAAAGGGTGTGTGCAAGAGGGTTTGTATCCATGGATTGGTTCTATGACAAAAGTAAGAATCGAGTAACTTCCCTCGCTCAATATCCCATGGCTTAGGGTCGTAGTAGTGTAGCATCACGACCTCTTGCGTGGCACAAAGATCCGGTTGGTATTCAAATGAGGCGCAGTGTGTTTGGGGCAATTCCAAAACTTGCTCATAGAGCAAAAGATTGATCACGCCCATTTCAGGCACAAATAACGCCTTCCCGCGTTTTTTCAAAAAGTCGATACATTTTTTTTCTAAATTCTGTGCCCGCCAACGCTCCAAATGGACCAACATAAAACCCGATAGATAACCCTCATAGTGCCGTTTCCATTCTTGCTCATTAAAATCATTGGCAATGCCTAAGGACTGGCATGCTTGTTGGTAATAGCTTACAAAAGCCCCATAGCCACCATATTTGGCTAAGTGCATATCTTGCGCACTCACCATCGCTAAACAATACTCTGGTTTGTCATCTAAAATAAAATAAGTAGGGGCAACATCGCCTAAGAACACCGTATCCACATCCACGCAAAGGATTTTGTCATATTGGGGGAATAAGGAGGGGAGGAGGAGTCGGTAAAGAATCATTATCCCATAACGATCAGCCATGCAAGTGGCCAAATAACCTTCTAAACTTTGATTCAAGCCCTCAATGGGGTGGAAAAATAGCTGGGTATGCTCAGCAAAAGGAGAGATGGTATTTTTTAGCTTAGTTTGCACCTCAGCACTCACATTTTTAACCAAACAATGTAAATTGTAGATAATTGGAGTCTCTTCTTGAAACTTGCTAGCACGCTCGAGCAAGGAATACAGAGCTACCGCTGCACCGATAGCATAGACAGAGTCAAAACTAAGGACAACAGGGACTACAAGAGGAGCACTGCAAGAGAGAGAGGGGGGGGGGGGGGGGGGGGGGGGGCCCCCTGTGGCGGGTGTTTAAGGGGGGCTGGGGGGAGAAAAAGTTAAAAAACGGGCGGGGGTTTTGCCCGT
>NZ_VKGC01000036.1:0-4833 GCF_007280785.1 Helicobacter mehlei | reverse complement strand
AAAGAATTTATCAAAAGCTATAGTTAGTTGCCTTAATACCACTTGCAAGCTTTGAGAGTTGCATTCGTTTAGGTAAGTGTAAGTCTCTTGTTTTTTGAGAGTAGTGAGCACCTTTTGCATGCTAAAGTAATTTCCTCTAATGCCTTGTGCGTATTGTTTTTGGCGGTATTCTAAAAAGTAGTTATAGACCACCCTAACAGCCAAAGTGCTTGTGTATCAAGGTTTTTTGCCCAATACTAGGGTGAACCGCCCCTCCCCAAAGGGAGGAGCTTCCCAACTAACAGAAATCAGCGTTTCTTAAGCTCGAAAAGCTTTGCATTTTAGAATCTGCAAGGCTAGTTCCTAGTCCAAGAGACTTTACCCCGCCCTTAAGATATTCTTGGTGGCATTGATGTCTCTATGCTCTATAAAGAAAGCTCAAAAAATCCCACCCCCTCACTTTTTGCAAATTAAAACCCTTTTAAACTTTTCCTTGCCATCAATGTAGGGGTGATATTGCGTTAGTTGCGCGATTTTAAACCCACACTCCAGCACGCCGTTTAAAATAGGATTAGTCGACACCGCAAAGGGCAAAGTATAGTCGCTAGGGATATAGCTATGATCCACCAGCAACACCCCGTTGTCATCAAATTTTTTATAGGTGTCGGGGATGTGATCAAGAGGCATAAGTTTTAGTCTTGCGGTATTGGGTCTATTTTTAATAACAAAGTTTGTAAAGAAATGCCCGGCTGCACGCACTAATTGGCGTTTGGGGTTTAAATACCAATACACGCTATGAAAACCCGGTCTTACCTTATTTTGTGCAAAATAGGGAATGCAAGCGGTGCTGATGGGGAGTGTAACATTGGAGAGGATAATGAATTTCTTTTTACTCTTAATGAGAATCTGCCAATATTCTATGGCACGCGAAAAGGGCGGATTGGTGCAGACAATGTCGGCTTCTTCATTCAAAATTCTTAAGGACTCCGCCTCTTCAAACCCCCCATTGTAATTAGGCGGGGTGTGCTTCATCTCGTGTGCGCCCTCTTTGGTAAAAATATAGCCCCGTGCGCCGGCGTTGAATAAATCTTGCGGACTGCCATAATGCGTGCAGATAAGTTTTTTCAGCTTGAGTCTGAAGAAGTGCTTTAAGAAGTAGAGAGCAAACGCGCTAGAGTCGGTATAATCTCTATTCTCTCCAATGGCATCATCGCAGTTACAAAATACGACTTTATTTTTCCATATTGCTATAGGGTATTGGGATAACTCTTTTTCTACATCCTCGTATCGGGTGTAAAACTCGTCATTTTTGACACGCATCGCCTTGTTTAAAATGTCAGCTCTTGCAAGTCTCCGTTCTTGCAGACTGGGCGTGGTGAGGGGCTTTAGGGCGCGTTTTGCTGGGGGGGGGGGGGGGGGGGGGGGGGGGGGGCGGGGGGGGGGGGGGGGGGGGGGGGGGGGGGGGGGGGGGGGGGGGGGGGGGGGGGGGGGGGGGGGGGGGGGGGGGGGGTGGGGGGGGGGGGGGGGGGGGGGGGGGGGGGGGGGGGGGGGGGGGGGTGGGGGGGGGGGGGGGGGGGGGGGATACTCACTTGGGCTAAAAATAAGGGATGGGCTTTAATATAGCTCAGATAATTCTCAAAAAGGCTAGGGTTATAAAAATAGATTTCTCTCGTCTGCACTTCTCTTAAATGGGCAAAAGCGTTTTTAATGTCCTGCTCGATTTGGCGCATATTAGCCACTTCACAAGTGAAAAGATAGCGATAAGTGTTCTCTCGTGATTGCCCCGTAACGCTGTTGTATTCTTTAAGCCGCCTTTTTAGGTCATGGGTAATACCAATTTTGCACTTGCTAGGCTCTAGACTGGATTGGACAAGGTAGAGGTATTGTTTGGGCATGGGTCTTTCCTAAATTTGCAAAGGGGTATTTTAACACAAGGACAGCTATTTTCTTAGATTTGAGAATCTGCGCAAGCCCCCGCCTTTCTCACCCTTGCAAAGGGTAACATAGGAGATTTTTTAAACTAAAATAACCCTCTCACCTTTAGCTTTTAAGGATTCTTGCACCTTTTCATACCACCCCATAATAATTTGCGAGGTTTCTGCCCCCGGGCTTATGCATTTGTTTAACGTGCCTCTACCCTGTGGGATTGTTTGCCCCTCACCTGCCCAAGCTAAGATTTTAACAGGTCGTCTGTAGTGCATCCAATCCACTGAAAGGTCTTCTTTTTCAGTAACACATAGAGCGCGATCTTTTCTAATGTCATATGCCCCGCCAATGACTTGGGTGAGCGCAACGAGTGCTTGCCCATGTTTGATTGCCACAATGTCATTTACCCGCATCACTTCTAAGAAATCTTTAATTTGCCCTTTCTTCTCTTCCCAATCTGCTAAACCGATGAAATGATATTTTTCTAAAATTTGGCGCACATTTAGCACACCCCATGCCTGTTGCATATGTTGCTGACTAAGTTGCATGTGCCAAAGTTCTTGAAAGGGGATACCTGAAACATCTACAACCATCAAAACCCCCTAATTTTATGAATATCCTAGTGCTTTATCCTAGACCAATCCCCACCCCACACCCCTAGCCTTAGGGTCCCACAAAAAAGCTTAAAGAATCTTGAATGCTAAAAGCTCAAATTCTAAAACAGAAAACAACTTTTTTAAGCTACAATGCTTGCGTTACTCTTATATCAAGTATCAAGGATTGGGCGTTGTTGTCGCGTAGGGCATTTATTATTAAAGGGACAGAGGTTCTTTTGGGGCTCAGTGTGCCTCTTTTGGGGCACGATAGAGTGTCCATTAAAGAAGTGTTGGGTATTGTGCATGTCTTTGGCGATGGGGCCAAGTTAGATACCCTTAGCATCGCCTATAACACAGAGATTTCCAGAGTGCACAAACAAGACTTTAAAGTGTTGGGGCGCTTAATCACAGATGTCTATATCAGTCAAGATGCTAGGGGGGAGAAGCGCGTAGCCAGTGGAAAGTTTGTGATCTTAAAATTAAAAGAGCCCAAGTTAGCTTTATTGACAAGTATCCAACACCATAAGCCAGATCCACAACACAAAAAGAAATTTGTCGCTGGTGGCAAACCCGGGCACACCCTGAAATTACAAACCCCCACAGCGCAACTTGTTGAAACTAAAAATAGCCAAAAAATATGGAAACTCTCTAGGGTATCTTATCCCATCATAGAGAATTTTAAAGCTTTCACATTTGAAGATAAAATCTTGCGAAGAACTTTGCGCTACAATCTGTTTATCCCTAAACACCAAAATAACCAACCCCTCCCTTTGGTGCTTTTCATGCACGATGCGGGCACAACGGGTACTTTACAGCAGGCTACCTTGTTGCAAGGTTTGGGGGCACTCATTTGGGCACATCCAGAAGAACAGCGCAAACGCCCCTGCTATGTGCTCGCCCCGCAATATGATGAAATTGTAGTTGATGACAACTCACAAGCCTCAGCCATGCTAGATGTAACCATGCACCTAGTTCAAGAGATAAGCCAAAAATATCCCATAGATACCTCCAGAATCTATACTACAGGGCAATCTATGGGTTGCATGATGTCCATAGCCCTGCTCATCAAATACCCACATTTCTTTGCCAGTGCCTTTTTAGTGGCGGGGCGTTGGGATGCGCATTTGTGTGATCCTCTAGCACAGGATAAATTTTGGCTGCTCACCTCCAGCGATGACATGGGTAGCTTTGCATTTAGCAACGCCATTATAGAGAGATCAGAACGCAGGAGAGCTAAAGTGGCTAAGGCTATTTGGAATGGCAAATGGGATCAAGTACGATTTAAACAAGCTTGCCAAGAGATGATCGCCCAAAATGCTCCGATCAATTATGCTGTGTTTCAAAAAAATAGCCTGTTAGGTACAGATAAAATAAGCGCGCACCGCAATACTTGGCGTATAGCCTATACAATTGAGCCCATCCGTGCATGGCTTTTTGCGCAACGCCTAGAGAAAGACTAAAAGCAGATTGTCTATGACAAAAAGCAAGCTTTAAGGCTGTAAAGCAGCCAAAGACTTCAAAAAGATTTAAAACACACAGAAAAAGCGAGGCGCATACACCAACTCCCCCATCCCCTACCTTTCTTACCCTTGCAAAGGACAACCTACCCTACCTTTTGCTACCACTCCTTACCCTTATGCTCCTGTGCCTTAGCCTCATTTTGCTTTTGGGATTTATACTGGTATTGTGCTTGTGCCATGTAGTTTTTGGCGGCTTCTTTATCCCCCCTCACCTCTGCTTCCTTGCTTTGGGCGTAGTAGCGATCCCCTTGCTTTTTGTTGTTTTCTGCCCGTTGTCTAAACATGTCCTCTTGGTTTTTGTAGTAAGCCATTGAAACCCTTTCTATGGAAGGACGGGAAGCCACTTAAGACCCCGTTGAAATTTACTGCGGATCACATCCTCCAGTTGTTTAAAACTTTCGTATTTGTTTCTAAATTCACCTACTAGGCAGGACATCACAAATTTATGGCAATTGATTTGATCTTTTGCTTCAGACCACAAATTCGTAGCGGGGATTATGTCATATTCTTTGCCTCTTTTAAAGACACTTTCAATTTTTCTATATTTTCCATAACCTTTTCTGAACCAATCGGCCTATTATCGTTATCGCAGGCAACAAAAATCTCCCCTGTTTCTTTGAGGTTACCCTCTTGTTCATCCTCTAGTGGCGTGATAAAGTGGCGAGGAGACGGGGCTAACCTTATAAAACCCTTACCATTTTTATTAATTAACTCTAAAATCTTGTTATTCCCCACATAAATTCCTGAATGCTCAAAATATGTTTTCATTTCATATTTGTCATCAGTGAAAAATTTTGTAATGGCATTTCCTA
>NZ_VKGC01000035.1:0-5082 GCF_007280785.1 Helicobacter mehlei | reverse complement strand
CCCCCCCCCCCCCCCCCCCCCCCCCCCCCCCCCCCCCCCCCCCCCCCCCCCCCCCCCCCCCCCCCCCCCCCCCCCGCGACACTCTTAGCGGGTCTTCTCCTTGTAGGTTGCACCACTAAGATCGGGAGCATTAATCCTAACCACCCCAGTGATCCCAAAATGCAGAAAGTCTATGGGGTTGCTTGTGATTCTTTCACATGGCCTTATGGCAAGAATGATGAGGCACTTAAAAGCCGTGCGATGGAATCTGTTAATGCACAAGCACAAGCTATTGTCTCTGCAGCCGATGCCAAAGAAGCCGAGTTGGCGAATGTCAATATCACCAAAAACATTTGGCCGTGGTTTTGGGGCTTGATGGGTCAAAAGTGCGTGCAAATTGATGGTTATGCCATTCCTAAGGGCTTATCTGCTGCAGCTGAGGCACGTAAAAAGGCTGCAGAAGAAGCTGCAGAAGAAGTCCGACAAGCCAACACGCATAGTTGTGAGGGCTGGAAGTATCTCGCTATGGGTTCTTCAACCACTAAAGAAGATGCACAAAAAGCTTTAGAGACTTTTACGAGGGATTCTAAGAGCACGGATCCACACACCCAAGCGTGTGCTTTGGAGGGTTTAGGCTTTCTTTACCAATACGGCTTAGGGGTTAAGCAAGATAAGGCCAAAGCGATACAATTCTACGAACAAGAGGGCAAACTGGGCTATGGAATTGGCTATGGCAACATAGCAGGAATATTTCAAGATAGTGATGAGAAAAAAATGTCTTATTACCTAGACTTGTGCAATCAAGCTCCCCACAAACCAGGAGGAAACGGGCGTGATGGTGGTTGTGCCTTAGCCGCAGGTCTTGGGGGGGATTAGTTTGCCTTTGTCAATCAAACTTCTAATAGTGGCACAGAGTGGGTGTTGTTGCCTAATTTGAAGTTCTTAGCCACAATTTTCGTGGCTGTGTTGTTATGTGCGGGGTGTTTTGCCCCAACACAAAGTCCTAAAAATTCTATTATTCAACAAGCCCAAGAGCCTACACCAAGTTTTGCAAACACCCCAAACTACTTAGAACAACAAACCTTAAAGCCAAATCTCTCTATATCTGACTATTGGCAACTCGCCCAAAAAGCCTATGCCCGCAAAGATTACCAGCAAGCCAAAACTTATTACCAACAACTAGCTAATTTGGGGGATTCTAGAGGTTATTATGGCTTGGGTGTGTTGTGGAGCATTTATGCCTATGATGATAAAGACGGCGATATTCCCCCTAACTACCCCAAAGCCCTAGACTATTTGCAAAAAGCTGCCCATTTAGGCAATGCACAAGCCCATACCAAACTAGGGGATTTTTATACAGAAGCCAAAGGAGTGTTCCAAAATCCTCAAAAAGCCACTACACACTATCTAGAAGGTGCCAAGCTAGGCGATGTGCAAGGCTACTACAAGTTAGGGATTTTATATCGCGATGGTAAGGGCATCCCTCCAAATCTTCCCAAGGCGATCGCCTATTTTCGCAAAGCAGAAGATAAGGGTAGCGTGCTTGCCGGGCTGGCTTTGGGTGTTCTCTTTAGAGATCGAAAAGAGCCCCTCAAAGCTCTTGATCACTTTAAGAGAACAGCCAATAGGGGGAGTGCTCTTGCTTACACTCTGCTAGGCGATATGTATGTTAATGGCTATGGTGTTGCCAAAAATCTTAAGCGCGCCCAAGCATATTACACCCAAGCCAAACACACCCCCAAATCCCCCATAGAAGATGGGGTTTTATTCGATCTGCTCCGTCTCCCACAAAAGGCTAGCTACTACTCTCCACCAAACGCCCCACCTATCCCCTCTCCTAGCAAACTCAAAAGTGCCTATTTGAAGCGTTGGTATGCCCCTTGGAAGACTATGAAAGTCATTAAGCGCAAAGAAGTTTTTTGGATGCGCTATAGTCTCCTCACGCCAGCTTATCAAGAAGATGGCACACCCCACGACCTCAAAGTCCTACGCCATATTGAAGCAGACATGGACATGCCCCATTATCCCAGCGTGCATTTAAAAGGTGTGATTTTGGCTAATACCTCTGTGCGCGCTGTGCCAACCGATCTAGCCTATTACCCCACACCACAAGATTATCCCTCTGATCTGTGGCAAAATTCTTTGATTTTTGCAGGTACGCCCGTTCTCATCACCCACTACAACAAAGCCAAGACTTATGCCCTGATCCAAAGTAGTTTCGTGGTCGGTTGGGTGCGTATCCAAGATGTCGCCCCGATTAAGCCCAAAACTATCAAGAATATTTTAAGTCTATCAAATTACCTCACCCCTTTGAACGATAACATCCCTAACGCCCGCATGGGACAGATTTTTCTCAAAGTGCCCCGCACGCCTAATCAAATTTATACTTTTATCAAAGACACAAAAGGCTTTGCCCAACTCATACAAACCCCTATTAACCCCCAAAACTTCACCCCCTTCCCACGTCCTTTTACCCCTAAAACTATGGCGGCTGTGATCGATACTTTGCTAGGCCAACGCTATGGCTGGGGTGGGATGAATCACCATCGCGATTGTTCGGCTTTCACTCGCGATAGTTTTGCTAGCTTTGGGGTGTTTTTGCCTAGAAACTCCCACGCTCAAGTGCGCTACGCGCATAATGCCATTGATTTGCACAAAATGTCTGCAACTAAGAAAGAGGCCTATATTATCAAGCACGCTACACCTTTTGCTACCATTTTATGGCTCAAAGGGCATATTATGCTGTATCTGGGCACTTATCACAACCAAGCGATTGTGGCGCATAATATCTGGTCTATCTCTATTTCTAAAACCCGCAAACAAGAGCATCTCTACCATGTGGAGCGAGCCGTTATCACAACCCTAAGACTAGGCGAGGAGCACAAGAGTAGCCTTTCACAACCCAATCTTTTAATCAATCGGATCGATGCGATGTCTGATCTCTACACATACATTGTAAAATCTTCTCACTAAGGATTTGCCAAACATCTTGCTAAATGCTCCGGAATTTAAAACAGCTGGGGCATTTTTCGGGGGATTAAGATACAGGCTTATTTGTGTCTTTAAACCCCAATATCTCTCTTGGCAGAAATCCCACTCGTCCTTAGCAGGTTGGATGAATGCCACTGATTTGCGATATAACGTCTCTTTACACCATATCCCTCTAAAATGGGGCTTATTTGGGGCTCATCCCCATTGTATCCCCATAGGGTGGGGTGCATAACGGGGGGAAGTAACGATAAAATCACTCCCCAAACTCCTCTGAAAAGGCTAACAAAAAACCTAACTTTTACCCCTATGAGAAGCTTTACATGACACCCTTTTTGCAAAAAGGGGCAAAATCACATTCATATGACTATACCTCCAATGCTAAAGGTGCGGGTGTAAAAACTGATTTTGTTTTGCGCCACTAAAACCCAATCTTTGACACTGCTAGAGAATTTGTCAATGATAATCTTTTGCGTGCGCGTGCTCTCTAGGGTGGAGAATTTAAGCGCTCCTCTAGCCTCAACTTTGGCTATGAGTTCCTCAAAGTCTTTGAGTTGCTCCAAATACAGCGTGGCGGTGAAACTGATCCGTTTTTCATTGCTCCCCAGTTTGAGATAGAAGTTTTTAGAGAGCGTTTCTACCTTATTAATGCCTAAAGAGTATTCAAAATCCAAACTAGGGATGTTGTGATCCACCCTGAAAGTGAATTTGTCAATTTTAATGATTTTCCCCATATCTGCCATTATTTGCCTTTAATCGCACTCTCAAAGCTCAAATTCATCACCCACCCGCTTTTATCTAGGCTGTGTTGCACTTGGGTGATCAAATGCACTTCTTTAGATTTGCCCTTTTTGAGCTCTAAAAGCCCACCGGCAAAGAGCACCTGACCTAACGCCCGTAATGTGCCTTTTGTTTTAGCGGTATTGGCCTCTTTAAGGCGGGTTTTGCCAATCACTAAGGCCTCTTGTTTGGTGCTGGCATGCACGCTCATACGCTTTTTGGGCTGTTGCCCCGAACCGATGATGATCGTATGCTCCTGCCCGTTTTTATCAGTAAAGACCACTTCCGCGCTTTTAAAATGCTTGGTTACCATGTATTCAATATCCAAACTCATACAGCTATCGGCATTGATTTGGTAGCGGGGGCGTTTGTATTGCTTAATATCTCTGTCAATGAAAATCAATGTGTCATTTTTAATCGCATAGCTACACCCGTATTCTTTTGCCAAACGCATACACAACGCGCTATCGCTCTCATCAACTTGCTCTAAAGCATTCCAAACACTGCTCGCATGCTCAAAGGAGATTTTGGACTTCAAGCCGTGCTCCCTAGCGATGGAGCGTAAAATATCGGCGGCACTTTTGTTCTTAAAAGTGCGGCTCTTTTTCTCTTTGAGCTCTTTGTTAAAATTAATGCTAGTCGCATCGATGCTAAAGCTGTGCTTGTAACTCTCTTTAATGGCAGAAACATAAAAGCCCCCAAAAAAATACAGCTTATCCCACCCCAAAAACAAATCCAAGCGATCGCCAAATTGGGGCATTTTAGAATTGGGGGCGAGTTTGAGGCTGAGTGTATCGGTATTGTCTTTTTCATAGTCAGTATAATCTAAACTTTCCACCACAACCCCTACCTTAGATTTAATCCGCCATTGGGGAGCAAGGTATGTCTGCATTTAGTCCTCCTTCCATAAAGGCACAATGTCATTCCCCTCTGCTATATCCTCTAAAGCAGGTAAGCTCACCACTTCTCCACCCTCAAAGACATCAATAGATAAGAGTTTGACATTAGCCAACAAAAAGGCATTATATCCACTAGTATAGCCATGTTGTTCCAAATGCCCGTAATGCTTGAAAAAGAGGCTATCCCATCTTTCCCCCTGCAAGGCCACAATAGTTCTTTCACTCACGGCTAAGCTCTTGGGTAAAAATAACATGGGCATCGGCTAAAAGGCGGTCATTTTGTTCCCTAGCAATTAAGTTACTTGCGTAGGCTTTTGGGTGGCGTGTTGTTTCTTACTGGGGTGTAAGTAGGCTTGGATATAGCCATAGTGGTAATCTGGTTCTCTGCTGGGCAATTCCCCCTTAGTGCCCCATAAAATGAATTCGCATTGTTGTT
>NZ_VKGC01000034.1:0-5372 GCF_007280785.1 Helicobacter mehlei | reverse complement strand
GGTACCCCAGACAATAACTCTTTTGGGATATGGTAATTTAAAACCAAATTTTTAAGAGCGTCTGTAAAGGTTTGCACATTGGAGGGGCTGAGTTGGTATTTTTTGTTAGCTATAGCTTTAAAAGCAAGTTTTAAATGATCGCGATCGCAATGCCAAATATCGTAGTAAGCATTGAGATTAGTCACAAAAGGTAGGGTTCTTAGATCATGAAGTTCAACATTTTTATAAGATAGGAGTCTAAGACTAAGAGTTTTGGGGAATAGTAGATTTTCTTGCTCAAAAAAGGCCTTGCTGTTGTTTTCTATGGTTTGATAATAGAGGATCGCAGGGAAGGGCACATAAAATAAGATGAAGTGCGTTTGTGGGTGGGACCTGATCAAACTCTCGAGTTCATTTTCTGCGTTCTGCAAGGCCTGCTCTTGAGGAAAGTGCTCATTGTGCGGGCCTGTATGGCGTTTCTTCCCATCTAAATAGATTTTAACAACATGCTCAGGACCCGGGTGTTTGTGATCTGGAAAAAATTTACAATCAAAGGCAAACATTTCATTATACTGCCTACAAGAATCAGCAGACAAATGTTCTTGGCGGAACAAAAAAGATTTGAGGTAGTCATAGGTCTTTTGGGTGGTCTTAGGATTGCTCAGATAGGTTAAAACTTGTTTTAAACGATCATTTGTAGTGTATAAAAATTTTGGAAAAAAGTCATCACCTGCTTTGTGCACAAAAAGATCGGGGCGCAGAGCATAAATCACGGTTTTAATGTTGGGTTTTGTGTGGAAGGCAAGATTCAATGCGGAATAAATTTCAAAGCCTGCAGAGCCTTCTATCGTAAATTTAATGAGCTTTTTGAGATGGAAAATTTGAGAAAGCGTATCAATTCCTATATTTTCTTCTGTGCTGGAACCGATGAGAATATTCTCATAATCAAAGTTTTTAGCCATACCTGAGATGAGCCATCTTGCATCGTCATCATAAAAATCGATGTTATACCAACTGGCTTTTCTAAGCTGCTGAAAAGGATCAACAACATAGTTAGAGATGATAAAAACACCAAAACCAACTACTATGAACGCAAAAACAGCTATTAAATAGGATTTAGCAGACATCGTCTATCCTAAAAGTTGAAGTAAATAAACTCAGACACCCGATTCACATAGCCAAAAATATAGAGCTCGATGCAAAAAATCGTGGCATAAATCCAGCCCAATTGTGGCCATGAGGGCTTGAAGTTTTCTAAGACTTGGCAACTATTTTTAAAACCAAAGGTGATCCCAAGAGCTAAAATAGCCGTAGTGCCAATAAAAAGCTTGCTGGTGTGATCGAGTGCTGTACTAAACAAACAATTCTTAAATCCACTCATTAAAAACATTGCCTTGAGCACTTTAAGCGCATCTACAAAATCTTTTGCTCTAAAAAAGATATTGGCAATATTCACATAATTAAAAGTGATGAACCAGCCCAGCCACACAGGTAAAGGCTTAAGCTTGTATTTTTTACGGATTTTCTTGGACCAATAGTGATTGATCACCACACCTAGCCCGTGCAAAAGCCCAAAGAAAACAAATAGCCAGCTTGCCCCATGCCAAAGCCCCGCAATCAAAAAGGCAATAAAAATAGCCAACATGGAGGTGTGGAAGGTGGGGTTGGAAAAAATCCTTGCAATAGACACATACAGATAATCAAAAATAAAACGGCTTAAAGTTATGTGCCATCTTTGCCAAAACTCTGCTATACTGGAGGCTTTAAAGGGGCTATTAAAATTCTGGGGCAAATGGATATTAAAGAGTAAGGCTGCTCCGATGGCCATGTCTGTATATCCGCTAAAATCAAAGTAGAGTTGGAAAGTGTAGGCTAAAGAAGTCATCCACCCTTCTAAAGCCGAGAGCACCTTAGAGGTGTCAAAACCCATTGTGGCGATTTTGGCAAGGCTATCAGCAATCACCACCTTTTTAAACAGCCCAATAGAAAAGATAAACACGCCACTAGCGATGTTGTCCAAAGAGATGCGTTTATTGCTGTCTTTAGCAAATTGGGGCATCATCTCCTTATGATGCACAATGGGACCGGCAATGAGTTGGGGGAAGAAAGTTACAAATAGCGCGTAATCCAAAAAGTTAGAGAGCTTGGTAGAGGGTTTAGCCCCTGCATTAGGGGAATCGATTTGGGCATAACTATCCAATAAAAAAGTGATTTGCTGTAGAGTGAAAAAGCTGATGGCTAGAGGTAGGGCTAGGTGTAAGAGGTTAAAAGAAGTGCTAAAAGCGGTGTTGGAGTTTTCTATAAAGAAATCGGCGTATTTGAAGTAGCCCAAGAGGGCTAGATTAGCCACTAATCCTAAGCTTAAAAAGCCTTTAGCCAGCTTGGGTTTAGCCCACATCGCTTGCACAATGGCAAAATTAAAGACAATGGAGATTACAATGAGGGGGAGGTATTTGACATTCCAATAGCCGTAAAAAAATAAACTCGCCCCCACCAACCACGCTTTAGCACTCAGGGCATACCAACGGCTAAGTCCAAAATAGACAAAAAAACTGATGGGTAGGAAAATGAAAATAAATTCCACCGAATTGAAAAGCATAAAAACCTTTCTGTTAAAATCCTAGCCCACCGGTGATGGGGGGTCATAAGAGAGCAACATGGGCACAATGTCCTTTGGGGTGGCGTTGCGCTTTAAACAAGCGTCTTTCATTCTAAAACTTTGGCTAAAATGTCTGCTGTGCTCACTAAAAAGGGTTCATCATTGATATTCTCAATGCGCGCTTTTAAACTAGCTACTTGGAACGCTTCATTCAAATGCACGATGCGCCCGCTCACTTGCAAACGATCCCCCACATAGACGGGTTTTTTAAAGCGCAGATCGTAACTTAAAGACATGGCATATTCACCAGGTAGATGCTTGCCCACTAACCTAGAATAAAACATACCTAGTGCCGCCCCATGGAAAAGCACCCCCTTAAAACCCTTGGCCTGCATATAATCTGTATTGGCGTGCAAATAGCTATCATCCCCGCTTAAGACATTGAACTTTTCTAACATCTCAGAGGTTATCACCACGCTAAAGCCCCCACACATCCCCACGCGCAAGTCTTTAAACTTATAAGCATACTTTAAGCCAACAGCCCTACCTGTAATTTGGTGTGGCTCACACATAGCTTCCCCACACACCCCAAAAGAGATCGGCAAAGCGGTAGGTTTTAGGCATGCTCAAGTTTGCGCGCAATCAAGGTGGCCATTTCACCCACATTTTTAAGCCCCTGCAATTCACTCAAATGGAACTTGATTTTAAAATGCTTCTCAATGGCACTGATCAAACTGATATGATTCAAGCTGTCCCATTCCTCAATGTCGTTAGCGTTGGTGCTCTCATGGATGACTAGGCTTAAATCATCAAAAATATCTCTAAAAATCTCTTGTAACTGGCTAAAAATCTGTGCTTGTTCCATCATTTACCTTTATGTAGTGGGGTTTATCTGTGTGTTTTTCTAAATCCAAACTAAAAACGCTCCCGCTCTCTGCTTGACTCTGTAGAGTGAAACCAAAGTTTGTATAAAGTTGGGCAACCATCGCATTTTTAGGCGTGGGGTAGTAGTAACCCTTGAGGGTTTTGATGCTCAATTCTCTAGCCCGCTTGGCTAGAGAATTGAGCATAGCAAATTCTAAATCTCTTTTAAGCACCCGACAACTCATCAGCCAGATTTCCAAATGGCAAATCTCCCCCTCAATGCGCCCCACACTAATAGCCACAATGCCATTATCCCCAAATTTATCCACCAGTTGCCCATAAAGAGTGATATAAGTGGGGCTTTGTGCCCATTCTTGCACTTGGGCTAAGGTGCATCTTTTTGTGGTGCAGTTAAATTGGTTGGTTTTGTTGATGAGCTGGGCTAGGCGTTCAAAAATATTGGGGTGAAAGGGGGCGATCACAGCCCGCATTTCTAGACTTTGCAAAAACGCGGCATAAGAGCTAAATTGTTGTTGGGCATTCTGACGCTTAGCGTTGGCTTGGTATTGGGCCACACGGGCTAAATCCTCTTGACTTAAAGAAATGGGCTCAAAATACCCCGCCTCATCAAGCCTTGTAATGTATTCCTCGGGTTGCCCAATATCTAGCACAGCCACGCTAGGCAATTGTGCGGACACTAAGGCGCGCTCTGCCGGGTTGTCATCTACAAAGACAAAACTATCCAAACCTAAATTGAGCTCTTTGGCAATCTGCTCAATGTTGCGATCTTTGGGCTCAAAATTGGCCTTGATGCAGGCAAAATCAGAAGGTTTTAAAAGCATGTTTTCATGAGATAAAGCCAAAAGCGCGTTTTCATGCGTGTTTTTAGAGCAGATTGCTAGCAACACCCCGCGTTCTTTGAGTTCTAAAATATAGCGTTGGAAGGCACTATAACTCTCTGCTAGCGCGCTCTCACTCCCAATCACCAAGCCGGCCAAGCCATCATCGGCAACCACCCCGCCATAAAGAGTATTGTCCATATCTAAAATCAGGACTTTTTTAGAAAGCCCAAAAATAGCACAGGTTAGCTTGCTCAAATTCAAAGCCACGCAAGCCAAGCCCTCATAACTCATCGCATACTTAGCACGATAATACAAGTTAGAGTCAAACCACTTGGACAGCCCCACTTGGGCAGAGAGATATAACAAATCTTGCACATACACTGAGGGGTGTTCTTTGACGAGCTTTATAAGAGCGGTGTTTAGGGCGTTAATAAAGTGAGTCTTGCCCTCTAAGTTGTCTAAATTGCCCAAAGACCGATGTGAGGGCAGATCGAAATTATTGATGATGATCGCACAAGAATAGCGGGTTTTTAAAGAGATGAGCATGATCTCTAATTTATTCATCTCTTGTTGGACAAGTTTGGCAATCTCTTCTGTCGGGGCGTTCAGTTTAGGAAAACATGCAATATTGAGCCAAGAGGTGTGTAAATAGATGAGATCGGGAGCAAAGTCCTTTAAGGGTGGGTTTTCAAACGCGCTTTCTTCGTAGTAGCGGTTGTAATCGCTTTCATAGAAGCTAGGAGCCATACCCCTTTGGAGCAAAAAAACCTCTAAGAGGTCTTTGAGTTCGGCTGTGCTTGAGCCCCCTAAGAGGGCTATTTTTTTAGAAAGCCACCCCCCCCCCAGTTAGTAACTCTCTTTTGAGGCGTTTTTTATGGCGCAGAAAATAGGAAGTGTCTTGCATATACAACCTTAAAACATAAGTACAAGAGAACCACCCACATCGCAGTCAAGAAAGGCGAATAGGGTTTTTGCAAAAACCAGCACAATTCTAGCAAAAAATTTGGGTATTGTATCATCTGCACTCTCGGATTAGTGGTTTAGGTATTTCAAATCCCCACAATAAACCCGTTTGCGCCTTGTGTTAA
>NZ_VKGC01000033.1:0-8336 GCF_007280785.1 Helicobacter mehlei | reverse complement strand
TGTATCATCTGCACTCTCGGATTAGTGGTTTAGGTATTTCAAATCCCCACAATAAACCCGTTTGCGCCTTGTGTTAATTGGTTTAAACTAAGGGAGTTTATATTCGTAGGCTGGATCACCCAATCATTATCCCCTTTGCCATGGGGGTTTTAAGTGGGGATTTGGCATTCTTGCTTGCGGGGTTTAACGCACTGCCATGTGATGGTGGGGTATTAATCTGCAAGTCAGAGGGCTTAATGGTAGTTCCGCCCGATTCTAATATATCAGACGCACCGGCAACTTCTCCACCGCTAAACCCCGTTTGGCACAATTCATTATCTCTAAGCCGGATTTAGATTTGATTGGACTTTGATGGTCATTTTTGAGACTATTTTAAGAGAGTTAAGGGTTGCGTGTCTTAGCTAGAGTATAATTAAGATCATCTCAACAAAAGGAAGTTCCATGCAAGACTCCTATGAACGCGTTCTCTTTGATCAGATTTCTCAACGGCTCGAAGCACTCACTAGTTTGGAGGCTAACCGCCCTGATAAAAATATCCATGAGGAATTAGCCAAGCAAGGCTTAGAGAGACGCGACTTTATGAAGTGGGTGAGTGCCATGACAGCCACTCTAGCCTTACCGGCTAGCTTTGTGCCCTTAACTGCCAAAGCCGTTGAGATGGCCAATCGCCTCCCAGTCATTTGGCTACACATGGCAGAATGTACGGGGTGTAGCGAAAGCTTGCTTAGGAGCGAAGACCCCAGCATTGATAGTGTAATCTTTGATTATATCAACCTAGAATACCACGAGACTATTATGGTGGCTAGTGGCCACCAAGCAGAACACAACTTAGAGCAGGCGATCCAAAAACATAAAGGGAATTATATTCTGATGGTGGAGGGGGGGATTCCTCAAGGCACAGAGTATTTTTTAACCATTGGGAGCGAGGGGCGCACGGGGGCACAAGAGTGTATCCATGCGGCCAAATATGCCAAAGCCATTTTAGCCATTGGGACATGTTCGAGCTTTGGGGGCGTGCAGGCAGCTTACCCTAACCCCTCTAATGCACAGGCTTTAAACAAGATCATCAGCCAACCTATTATCAATGTGCCCGGCTGTCCGCCTAGTGAGAAAAACATTGTGGGTAATGTGCTCTATTTGCTCATGTTTGGTACAGCCCCCAGATTAGATGCCTATAACCGCCCCACTTGGGCTTATGGACACCGGATACACGATCAATGCGAACGCAGAGGGCATTTTGATGCGGGCGAGTTTGTCCAGCACTTTGGAGATGAAAATGCCAAAAATGGCTTTTGTCTTTACAAAGTGGGTTGCAAGGGCCCTTATACATTCAATAATTGCTCCAAATTGCGCTTTAATTCCCACACAAATTGGCCTATTGGGGCTGGGCATGGCTGTATTGGGTGCTCTGAGCCCAACTTTTGGGACACCATGAGTCCTTTTGAAGAACCCATCTCTAACCGCTTGATCACACCCATTACCAGTGCTTTTGGGGGGGTGGGGGCTGATAGGGTGGCAGATAGTGTAGGCATTGTAGCTCTGAGTGCTAGTGCGATTGGCATTGCGATGCATGCGGTGATCTCAGGGTTAGCCAAAAACAAAGATCAATCCAGTGAGGATGAAATGAGGAGTTCACATGGCTAAGAAAATCATTGTCGATCCCATTACCCGCATTGAGGGGCATTTGCGCATTGAGGTGATCGTAGATGATCGCAATGTGATCACCGATGCGTTTTCTTCTTCCACTCTCTTTAGGGGGCTAGAAACCATCATTAAGAATCGCGATCCACGCGATGCGGGCTTTATCGCCCAACGCATTTGTGGAGTCTGCACTTATTCACATTACAAAGCGGGCATTAGTGCAGTTGAGGATGCTTTAGGGATTGTGCCCCCTTATAACGCCCAGTTGGTGCGCTCCTTGATGAATATTGCGCTTTTGTTGCACGACCATGTGGTGCATTTTTACACTTTGCATGGGCTAGATTGGTGCGATCTATTGAGCGCGCTGAAAGCCGACCCTAAAAAGGCTAGCCAAATTGCCTTCCAATATAGCGATTATCCCTTAGGCACGGGGGAAGATGAACTTAAAGAAGTGCAAAAACGCGTGGGGGATTTTGCCAAACAGGGGGCATTAGGTCCCTTTGCTAATGGCTATTACGGGCATAAAACCTACCATCTAAGTCCGGAGCAAAATCTCATTGTGCTCTCCCACTATTTGAGGTTGCTAGGCGTCCAAAGAGAGGCAGCCAAGATGACCGCCATTTTTGGGGCCAAACAGCCCCATCCGCAGAGTTTGACCGTGGGCGGAATCACTTCTGTTATGGATGTGCTAGACCCTACCCGTTTGGGTGAGTGGAAAAGCAAATTTGAGGTTGTAAAAGATTTTGTGCAACGGGCTTATTACCCGGATATTGTGATGGCAGCAGGCATGTTCAATCAAGAGGACAGCGTACTAAAAGGTTGTGGGCTTAAAAATTTCATCGCCCATGAGGAGATTTTATTGAGTAGGGGCAAGTATCTTTTGAGCTCTGGGGTGGTGCTCAATGGGGATTTGGGCACTTTGCATCCCATTGATGAAAACCTCATCAAAGAGGAGGTTACGCATTCATGGTATCAATATGACCATGATGCGGTAGCTTTACACCCCTATGATGGAGAGACCACCCCCCATTATACTGGCTTTAAAGAGGGGCAGAGTGTAGGCTTAGATGGTGAAATGGTCACCAGTAAGGTTTTGGACACGCAGGGCAAATATTCTTGGATCAAATCCCCCCGCTATAATGGCTTACCTATGGAGGTGGGACCTTTGGCATCCCTAGCTGTAGGATTGGCAGCTAAAAATCCCCATACGACCAAAGTAGCCCACCAATTCTTAAAAGACACCCAATTGCCCATCGAGGCGATTTTTAGCACTTTGGGGCGCACCGCCGCGCGTTGCTTAGAGTCCAAGATTTTAGTGGAAAATGGCTTACAAACTTGGGATTCTTTGGTGGAAAACCTCAAATCCGATCAGAGCACATGCGCGCCCTATAAAATTGACAAGAATAAAGAATACAGGGGGCGTTACATCGGGCAAGTGCCAAGAGGCATGTTAAGCCACTGGGTACGGATCAAAAATGGGGTGGTCGCCAATTACCAAGCGGTCGTCCCCTCTACTTGGAACGGAGGAGCTAGAGATGCTCAGGGGCAAAAGGGACCTTATGAGATGAGCTTGATTGGCACTAAAATCGCAGATTTAACCCAACCCCTAGAGATCATCCGCACGATCCACTCTTTTGATCCCTGCATTGCATGCTCGGTGCATGTGATGGATTTAAAAGGGGCTCATTTGGGGGAATTTAAAGTCCAACCCAGTTTTATTAAGGGGGTACACCATGCCAAAGAATAGTTACCACGCTTACCAAGAGTTTTCCGGCTTTGTGCGTTTGTTCCATTGGATGCGTGCCTTTGCCATCTTTTTTCTAGTGGGGAGCGGGTTTTATATCGCCTATCCCTTTTTACAACCCAGTTCCAGTGTTTATAGTGGCATGTATTTTTTGCAAGCCTATATCCGCAGCGCGCATATCATGTTGGGCTTTATCCTCATTGCTGTCTCTCTTTTTAGGTGTTATCTCTTCTTCTTTGATCGCAAAAGCCATGCAGAACGTTCATCGGCTAGGAATGTGTGGGATTTGGACGCTTGGATCAAGCAACTCAAGGTGTATTTTTGGATCAGTAAGGCGCATGGTGGCGCAGGGGCTTACAACCCCCTCCAATTCATCGCCTATTTGAGTTTGTGTATCTTGTTGGTCCTCATTTCTCTAAGCGGGGTGGTGCTCTACTACAATGTCTATCACAATGGCTTAGGCGCATTTTTAGCCCCCTTGTTTAAATGGTTTGAGGTGTTGTGTGGGGGGCTTTCCAATGTGCGTTATATCCACCACTTGAGCACTTGGGGGATTATCCTCTTTGTGCCCGTGCATGTTTATATGGTGGTTTTCCACTCCATTAGGTTCCCCGATGGTGGGACTGATAGCATGATTAGTGGCATGCGTTATGTCAAGGATTGATCTGAAAATCCTAATCTTGGGCATTGGCAATATTTTACTGGGCGATGAAGGGGTGGGGGTGCATTTGGCCAACTTCTTGGCATGTAATTACCGCTTTGGGGGCGCACATAAGGTGGAATGCATGGACGGGGGGACTATGGCGCAGGCGTTAATCCCTTGGATTGTGGAATGCGATCATCTCTTGCTTTTGGATTGTGTGAGCGTGGCGGGGGCTCAAGTGGGCGATCTCTATTGTTTTGACTTCCAACAAATCCCTCCAGACATCACTTGGGCAGGGAGCGCGCATGAGGTGGAGATGTTGCAAACCTTGAAGCTTACCGCCTTGATGGGCGATTTGCCTCCCACCACCATCATCGGTCTAGTCCCCTCCATTTTGCAAGAAAATACCAGCTTTGATCTCAGCCCTTCCATGCTCAAGGGGGCACACCTAGCCATAGAAAAGGCTTTGGAGATTTTAACGCAATGGGGCGTGTGCGTTACTCCCAAATCCACAATCAAGAGTCTAGAGGCAATCGCCCAAACTTCTTATAGGATGATCTGAATGGAAAACTTTGTGTTTAAATTTGAATCGATTGGGGAGTTAGGCACACAAGTGGGGGCGTTGTTAATGGATTTTTTAAGCGCGCATGCACACGCACAAAACTTATCCTATGCCACTACCCCAGAGGCTTTCTATTTGCAAGCCACGCCACAGCAAGCCCAAAGCTTTGCCGATTTTTTAAGCCAACACCTGCCTCTAGCACTCAGTTTTAAATTTGTAGGTGTGGAGGTAACCGGGCAAACTCTAGAGTTCAATACCTCCCCTAAAATGGCCCCTCCTATAGATGTGCTAGAAGAGCGCAATGCCCTAGAACATGGCAATTTAGATGGGATTGGAGAAGTCATTTATGAGCAAAAACCTTGCTTGGACTTTGCAGAAATAACACATGCTTTTCAAGATATTTTAGATCGCCTCCAGCAAAAACAACATGTGATCTTAAAGACCTCTAGGGGAATTTACACCCTCTCTTGCACCCCCCTAGAAAACTCAAGCGTACTCTTTATGGATTTGGCCAGTGTCCTCTCTTTAACCCGTTTGGATCAAAGAAGCGCGCAGGCACTTTGCACGCTAGAGAAGCCCCAACTTGTAGCGACCCTCAAAGAAGTCTTTGTATCTGATTTTAAGGGTCTAGAGATTTACGCCCAATTGCCCTATGATTTTGGGCTTGCCCTCTTGGCACACTTGGGGCTCAAGCGAGACATCTCTTATTTGTTTATGGCACCCAGCCCAAATACCCCGCATTTGAGCTACACCACAAAAGCCCCGAGTTTTCCCCATCAAGTCTTCAGCGTGGCCAAAAATGGACTCCTATTGCCCCATGCCCGCACACATGCCAACCCCACCTTAGAATTTGTGCGCCAAGAAGCCCCCAAAGAGCCCCATTTGGTCTTGTATTTGAATTTTGAACGCCCCACTTGCTGTTGGGTCTATGATGGGGTTTATAAAGAATTGTTGCGCTGGCAAGTGCCCACCTCTCCTAGCACATTGCTCCAAGAAGTGCAGAAAAATGCTAAGGGGCGTAAGCTCTATGCCAACTACCAAAAAGCCTACCCGGAGTTATGCGCCCGCCTAGAGCAAAGCCCTATCACAGAGCCAAGCCATAATCTTTTAGACTTCTTGGCTGGCTTGCTCCAAGTTTTGGGTTTGAGCAAGACACACGACCCATACGCACTCTTCGATCAAGCCAAAAGCTTTCTACGCACCAAGGGACCTTATATTGATTTTAAGCTGGCTAAAGACCCCCCCAATCTCAACCCCGCTCCCACACTCAGAAGCGCGATGAGCTATGCATTAGGGGGCACGGACGCACCCACCATGTGTTTTGGTATCCTCGACTCTTTGGCGCAATTTTTAGGCAATATCATCTATGACACACATACCCAATTCCACCTTAATCATGTCTATCTGTGTGGGGAAGTGTTTTTGCAAAAAGTCTTTTTGGATCTCTGTGTTGAATATTTCCCCAAAGAATGCACCCCTATCTTCCCCCTCAAACACATGGATTACCTAGCCTAGAGAATACGCTCTAAATCAGCCAAAATAGGCTAAAATGTGCCATTTCTGGAGGTTTATGCCATGGATTTGAGGTATGTTAATGGGGCTCAGATGAAGAGGAATGCCAAAAATCGCTTGGATGCCTATTTTACCAAACCTGAAATCGCCCAAAAGTTATTGACTAAAACTAAAGAGGTGATTAGCCAATATGAGGCGTTGGAGCAATACACTTGGCTTGAACCCAGTGTGGGTGATGGTTGTTTTTACACCCTTTTGCCAGAAGCCAAAATTGGCATTGACATTAGTCCAAGCAAGTTTGACACTATACAAGCCAATTATTTAGATTTTACCCTACCCTCTAAACCCCTAATTGTCATCGGCAATCCCCCATTTGGACACCGCGGGGTGCTAGCATTAGAATTTATCAACCACTCCAAAGACGCTGATTTTGTCTGTTTCATTTTGCCCATGTTTTTCCAAAGTCTGGGGAAGGGGTCTGTGCGTTATCGCGTGCGTGGTCTGCACCTGCTCTATGAAGAGAGTTTGCCCAAAAATTCTTTTTACTTGAGCGATGGGAGGGAAAAAGATGTGCATTGTTGTTTCCAGATCTGGAGCAAAAACCACCAAAACAACACAGAGGAATTTAGCTGGTACCGCCAGAAAGAAAAGCACGAACCTTTTAGCAGCATTGTCAAAGTGGTTACCGTGTCCTTAGCCAAAAATAGAGAATGTGGCAAGGAATGGATTTTTAATAAAAAGGCAAATTTTTACCTCTCCAGCACATTTTTTAAAGAAAACGCCGTTGTGAGAGATTTTGCCCATGTCAAGTATAAAAGCGGGATCGCCATCATTTATACGCCAAATGCACCCAAAGAAAGACTGGATACTCTGTTCTTAAACGCCGATTGGATCAAGTATAGTTCGCTAGCCACAAATGGTTGTAGGCACATTGGGAAATCCCATATTTTTAGACTTTTGCAAGATGGAGGCTTATGATGTCATTGGATTTTAACCAAGTTTTGTTAAACCTAGTGGAGAAAAAATACGAGGAAATCGAAAGCAAGCGGAGGAGTGGCATTTTTGAAAAAATTTTGCGTTTTGAGGGGAATGCTATAGGTCAAATCGGAGAGAGTTTTATGAAGGAAGTGTTCGAGCTGTTGGGTTTGCCCCTAGACCCGTGCAATAAAGAGATTATTCATGATGAATATGATCTGCTCTCCAAGGGCAAGAAAGTGGAAATCAAGACGGCTCGAAAGGGTCTCAACAATAATAATTTCCAATTCAATGGGATTAACCCCAAATACAACTACGATTATATTATTTTGTTGGGCATCACGGTTGAGAGCGTGCATTACTATATTATTGACAAAAAACAAGACTATATCTATAAACACAAGGAACGCAAAGAGGTGATTCGCATCCACAATAAAGAAAAACAGCTGGTAGCCATGAATCCGGGTAACCAAGCCAATTATAAACTCACCCTCACCCTCAACGATCTAAAACCCATCACAAGTTTTGAAAAGGATTTACGGGCTTTTTTGATTCATGATGGTTTGTGTGTTTAGTTTTGTGTAGGGCTTTGGGGAGGTAGATTAGGTTGTATCCGCTAAAAGGGGGCGGTTTGGAGTGTTTGATTAGCAATGGTGCAGATTAAGTATCTATTTGGGAGAGGTTGGCATTAACAAGATCACAGATTTAATGGGTAAAGTTGTTCTAGACAAGTATTTTTGGCTGATGTGGCTTATGCCTATAGTCGCTAGTGGGTTTTCTGTGTCGGTGCAAGCAAGGGGCGAGCTTTTTGCACAAATACTCTTGGTGGCTTTTTATGGCTTTGCCTTCTTTTATGTTTTTTATTTTCTTTTGACCTTTATCCCCTCGCATAAAATCACAAATATCTTAAAAGGCACTCTATGCCTTATCAGTCTGGTGCTCACAGGCATTGATTTTTTCAGTGCCTACTATCTGCACACAGGTTTTACCCCAGCTTTAGTGGGGACTTTATTGGCCACCAATCTTAGAGAAACCCAAGAATTTATGCATGCCATGTTATTGCCTCATTGGGGCTTTGTGTGCGCTTATGTTCTTGCTTGTGGCGGATTCTTGGGGTTTGTGCGGGGGGGGGGGGGGGGAAAAATTTTAGCGCCCAATTTTAGGTTTGGGGTTTTATTGGCGGTTTTTGGATGTTTGGGGGGGAAAACAGGGAGACCTATTTATTAAAAGAGAAGGAGTGGGTTTTTTTTTAGACCCAA
>NZ_VKGC01000032.1:0-9508 GCF_007280785.1 Helicobacter mehlei | reverse complement strand
CTGTATTTAGACCCTAAGAACAAACTCCAAGCACTTCGATCTAAAAATGCCCTTTGTTTGGCGTTGCAAGAACATTTCATACAGAGAACCCCCTTTTCTAAGGCATTTAGGGCACTTTATCATTACATGGATCAACCGAATCGAAAAATCATAAGCGGTCTGGACATGGATGGGGGATGGAAATTTATGCGGGTTGCGGGGCAAATTCCGGGCTATATAAAAGGGGTGATCCCCTTAGCCCAAACAGCGATCCAACAAATACCCTTATACCAAGAATTTAAGCCCAAGAATAAAGCAGAAACGCAGTTTTTAGCGCATTTGGAACAACGGGAGATGTTGCGCGCCTTGGACACGATCGACAAGCATCAAAGCAAAAATGACGATTCCTATCACCCTAAAAGTACCATGGCGGCACAACAATTCTTGGACACGGCAACCCTGATCTATGCCCCGCTTTTCAATGCTAAAAAGGCAGGGTTGGACCCCATCGCCTATCTTAAAGAACTCCAGCATATATTGGTTGATGAAAAGAAGTGCGATCCCACCCTACCTAAGCCAGATGATGACGATGACAAGAAAACATGCATGGCGCGCGCGCATGCGACTCTTAGTGCCGGTGGATATAATATCTCGGACAATCAATCGCTTGAGAAATTGCACAGAGCCTTAAAGAATCTAGATGATGCCTATAAGTTTTTCAAACCAGATATCTCTTCACGAGGTTTGTGGGAACGCTTAACTCTGGCACACCTTTTAGGCGATGATAAAGAAAACAATAAAGATGTTCCGCCCGCCTATTATGCCGATGACAATATTTATGGAGATTTTTTACACCACTACCAACAGAGAATAGATTCCAACCGCCTCTCTACCCTCTATCTAGCCCGCCTCCTAGTCTTAAGCCACAACGCCCTTTTTTACGATCGCTTACAAAATGACAACCCCAAGATTTTAAAAGACACGCTAAAAGATCACCCCACCATGTGCCTAAGCCCTAAATATTTAAGCCCAAAATCTGAGCAAACCTGCCTACAACTCTTTAAAACCCAAAGCTACAACGCTAAGGATATTCAAGATCAATTACACCTTGTGCGTTTGATTTCTATTGATGATGACCCCTGTGTGTATTTAGATTCTAAGAACAAACTCCAAGTGTTTAAGTCTAGCAATGCGCTATGTTTGGCGTTGCAAAAACACTTAGAAAAGGGGCTTAAATGATTCGGCTATTTTTCCTAGCTTTCTTGGTCTTAAATCTGCAGGCAAAAGAAGATACCCTAACTATCTCTATTAAAATAGATAACCCTCCAGAATCCCTAATCACCCTCCCCCCCTCTTTTATCCAAACGCTCACAACCCTACAGCAGACCTTGCAAACAGCCAAGGACAAAACATCCAAACTCATCCCCCCGCAAGGCATGCCCTATTCCACCTACTTAAGCACCCTGCAAAAGAATTTGGATTCAGACAAAATATGGAAACTAGCGCACACGGCCATGGATCAAGTCCCCTTGTTTAAAACTTTTAAGCCCGCTAATGCGTATGAAGAAGATTTTTTAGACCATGCCAAAACATTTGAAGCGATGCATTTGATTGGGATGTTTAGTGATACGCCAATCCCCAAGATGGCGCAAAGGTTCTTAGAAACTCTTAATTTTTTCTACAAACCCTTTTTTGATGCTAAAAGAGGGGGTTTAGAGATGGATGCCTATTTGCACTATCTTGCCAAAAGCCCAGTGCCCCAACGCCGTTTAGATGCCTACAATGTGCTAGGAATTTATGGTTCTGCCATGAAAGATTATCTCTGTTTTAATCCCGATGGCATTGCACAAAATTTGGTGGATGATGTGGCCTACCTTTATAAACCCCATGGGGCTTGGGACATCTTTAACGATTGGTTTAAAGCGTTGATCGCCTCCATGTTAAACCAAGATGCCGGTTATATGGAAAAACACGGAATCTTTGCCAAAAACTTAGCCAATAACCCCCAATTGGCCCCCTTTGATGCCATGCAAAACCTTTATGCGGTGCGTGTATTGCGGGTGATCCAAGACATCGATGCTTATGTGGATTTGCAAGATATCACGCCTGAAATCCTACAACAACGCCCCACAATCTGCCTCAACCCCAACTATTTAAACCCACCACTCCAACAAGCATGCCAAACTCTCTTGGGCCAGCCCCATCTTGAATTTAAAGCACAGCTAGAGTTATTAGGAATTCTCATTATGGATAATGCCCCCTGCGTGGCTTTAGACACCAACCAACAACCCCTATTTTTCTACACCAAAGACGCTTTTTGCCAAGCCCTACAAACTAGCTTTAAAAAGGAGTTTTAATGCGTTTTCTTGCCATTGCCCTATTGTTGGGGGCTTTTTTGGGGGCAAAAACCCCCCCTGCTTTGCTAGACATTGCCCAAAAAATACAAACTACAATGGCAACTGCCACAGCCACTACAAGCCCTGAGGACGATCTGAGTAGCGATGACGCTGTGATCAATTCTTTACCCACAATACAAAAACTTGGGCTAGAATTTTTTAACCAAGTCCCCCCCTTGCAAGAGTTTAACCCCCGCGATGAGCAAGAAGCGCACTTTGTGGGTTGGCTTAAAAACTTTGAGATGCTCCATCTCTTTGCATTGATTGCAGGTTACACCGCAGATCCAGATAAAAAACCCCCTTTATCTCAAGTGATAAATGACTACTTAAAAGTACTGGATTTTATCTATGGTCCTTTGATTGAGGCGCATAAGCAAGGTTTGGATTTAAATGCATATATCAAGGCTCTACGCACGCTCCCCTCTGATCCTAAGAGCTGGGATGACACGGTGCACTATTTTACGGCTAACAGACAAGTTAAGCCCAAGCCTATGTTGCCTGTGCAAGCCTTTTTTAAGGATTTTAAAATAGTCGAATTGGCTTACCGCTTGATCAAGGGAGGGGATACACAAGCCCTCTTGGGCGAGTTGCTCAGTTGGGGCTATGCCAATACTTATGCGATCAACAATCTAGGTTTTGAAAGCAATGGCGGGGATGCCGTTGATACAAAGGACTACCAAAAACTCTACGCCCCCTATTATGCCCAATATGGCGTGCGGCTAGCCGAGTTTCTCTATGAGAGCTATTACTACACCTTTGATGATCCCCTCTCTAGACCACAGCTAAATATCCCCACTCTGCAAAAACACCCCCAACTTTGCTTCAAGCCTAAGTATTTACGCCAAAAATTCAAACAAGCTTGTCTAGACATCTTGCAAAAAGGCACTTACAAAACCCAAACCATAGAAGACTATTTTAAGATTATCGGCTATTTGCAGACTATCCCCCTTGTCAATGTTGATAACAGCCCGTGTTTAGCCCATAACGCACAGGGTAAGCTCCAAAAATTCAAATCTAAAAACCCTTTTTGTGTGGCATTACAGAACGGGCTGTGAGGCGTGCCTTTTTGTGGGCTTAAAAGATTATTTCTTTTTCAAAGAGAGCTGGTGTTCTAATGCTTCAGCTTCCTCACAATCAACTTCGTCTTCACCTTTTTTACAAGCCTTTTGGTAGTATTCTAGAGCCTTATTAGTGTCTTGTTTCTGATTGTATAAATCCCCCAAACTCGAATAACCATCAGGATTGCCTAAATCAATTGCTTTTTGGTAATAGACAGCGGCTTTAGTGTAATTTGTAGAAACATACATTCCATAGGCATACATGCTCCCCAAAACCAAATAACCCTTGCTGTATCCTAGATCGCCTGCTTTTTGAAAGCATTCTATGATTTTAGAAGTGTCTGCGCGAACCTCTTTATAACGGTACATCCATCCCAAAAGAAAATAAGCCTCCCCATTCCCCATATCCCCTGCTTTTTTATAGTATTGTGCGGCTTTAGAGTCATCTTTAGGGGCATCATACCAAGTGCTATGGGTGCTATATATCCCCCCCAAAAAGAAATAACCCTCAGCATTCCCCATATCCCCTGCTTTTTTAAGGTATGCTATGGCTTTAGGATAATCTATACCAATCCTTATAGACTTGCTATATAAATACCCTAGACCCACATAACCCCTAGAATCCCCCATATCAGCTAGCTTTTGATAGTATTTAAAAGCCTTTTGATCGTCAAAGTCGTGATTAAGGGCTTTTTCTGCAATAAAGTAGTATTGATCTGCCTCTTTACTCGCATACACACTCCCCAAACAACACAAACCGATCAACGCTAACCTGAGGATGCTTTTGATTAAATTTGTCATTTTTATTCCTTGATTCATTGCCTTTAGTGAAAAAGCCATGGTAAAGCAAAGAAGCTTTGAAACTCTTAATGCTAAAATCAAGCCTTTAGTGTCAATAGGGCTGATATTGGTGCCCATGCCCTTTTTCACTCTATTGGTGTGCGGTGTGGTGGGCGCGTGGCTGGCTAAGACTTGTCATTCGCATCAGCATTGATTAGTGAAATGATTTTAGGCTCTTTGTCCTTTCTGCCTATTATGTAGATTTACAAATACATAAGCTGGTCTTTTAGTTGCACGCTGAGCGGATTTTTTAATGGGTTGGTGGTGGGTGGGTTTTACGTGGGGCTGGGGGGCAACCCAAGAGCGATAAGGACAACTTTAGAACTGATAAAACTAACCTTGAAAATGATTTAAAAGGACTCTGTGAGCTTGCTGGTGGGGGCAAGTGCAACACACCTCAAGACGCTAAAACAAAACTTGAGGCAAGGATTAAAAAACTGCAAACACAAGCGGACAAGACCCAAGAACTTGATACTAGAAACCAAAAACTCACCGCTAAAGTAGGAAATGCAGAAACTAGGGCCAACAATACAGAAGCCACCAACATAGAACTAAGAGAGCAAATACAAACTATAGAACAAGAACACGCCCAAGCCCTGCAGGCAATGCAACAAGAGATAAATAGTCTAAAGGTGCGCTCAAGCACCAAGCACACATCAAGACTTTTGAAAAACAAGCTATAGCCCTCATTGAAAAGTATATAACCCCTGTAGGTGCAGGTGTAATGGCTCATATCCAAGCCAGTAATGCCAAGATTGCCAGCATCAACAAACAATGCTAAGAAGAGATGATCCAACAAGCCAGCGTGTGTACTTTGTTGAAAAGAGATGCTAGCAGGCAAACACACAGTCATCAATGCCGTAGCCAGACTCTTTGGCAAAGGTGTTAAAAAAGAATACAAACTGGACTATGACCCTATCAAGGCTAAGACGGGTTATAGAGAACTTAACAGACGCGAACAAGCCATCAAAAAAGATTTAGCAGATACCCTCCTCAAAAACACGGTCAAGAGGTGCAAACTATCCACGAGCAAGCTTGTGGCACTCTCTTAAAAGCAGAAGAGCGTGTGAGCACTGCTATTAGAGAACTCACTATAGAGTTTAAGAGCAGTGCGGAGCATGGTGCAGAACTCAATCAAGCCCAAAGACAAATCAACACACTTAAATACAATCAACAGCAGTTGCAAGATAAAGTGAATGCTTTAAAAAAGGATAAAGAGGATAGCAAGCAAGAAGTAGAAAAAGCCAAGAAAAACAATGAATCTCTGAAACAAAAAACATTGAAAATGTCCGTCTCAAAGAGAGTTTAGAAAACACACAAGCCGCACTAGAGGCTTCACAAAAGACTTTGGAGAATGCAAAGACAGAACTTGAAAATACAAAAGCACAATTAAAAACCGCACAAAGCAATTTAGGAATTTTAGAAAACACTAGGGGGCACAGGTACAATCCACTAAATCAACACAATAAACCCCGGAATGGCACAAGAATTAGAGATTAAGGTAAGTAACGCTTTAACCAACCTTGCGCGCCTCAAAGAGGAATTACCCCAAGTAGCGTTGGCTAAAGAACAAAAGCAAAGGGGGAGTGGGGGGTATCATAAGCTAGGGTTTATTATGAAACAAATATACAAAAGATGAAAATCATTGGGAAATAGCAATGGAGGAAATTTGATAGATGGAACACACAAAAGAAAAAACTTGATAAGAATCCGCCACATAAGGCTATCACTGGTAATATCTATTGGTTATGTATCGGTCGAAATATCGGGCATGAGGTCTATGGGAAGTCTGCAAACTTCACACGCCCCGTGCTGGTCGTCAAGCTTTTATCCAATGAGCTATTTCTAGGCGTTCCCCTTTCTAGCCAAACACACAAAAAGCACATGCCCTACCACTGTGTTTTTACAGACAACAACGGCATAGAACAAATTGCCCTATGCACCAAATAAGAGTGTTGGCACCAAGCGTAGGTGCACTAAAATCGCTCAAGTGAGCAATGAAACGCTTAAAAACATCAAGGACGAGACTAAAAGCACGGTGATTGATTAATATTCCCTGCAACTAGGACAGGGCAACTTACTAACTAGCAGTAAGCTCTGGTCTCTAGTGAGAACTAGGGATATGGTCTATTATGCCATATAATTAAAATTCCACAATCTGTTATGGCAGATAACCTTATTAAGTCACTCTGTGGTTGGCTAACGGGCTTTAAAAGATTTTTAGGAGATGCGATTTTTCAATCACAACAAAAATGGGGTGCAGGAGAGCGGGTGCAACACAAGTAAGGACTGCCGGTGCTAGAGAACAACCAAGCCACATTGGTGCGTGCAAACAAAACAAAAATTATCATCTTATCCTGCAAAACACCCTAAGAAATCACTCTATGGAGGGCGATTTTTTGTATATACAAACGTATGGCATTTGTACATATTTTAGGGGCTTAATACCTACAAGTTTGTATATGCAATGTTGTATATACAAATGTCTTGGTCTATAATGCCTGTATGAACAAATTTTTTCTTGTTTTAAGAACTCCAAGTCATGTTTAAAGAGAATAAAACCTTAAGTTTTATGTGCGTTTCACGCCTAATGAGTTAGAACAGATCAAGCACAAAGCACAAGAAAAAGGATTGAATGTTTCTGAATATCTATGTTTCTGTACCTTGAATCAACAGAACAATGTGGCCCCACAAGATTTACAAGAATTTCGAAAACAACAGGAACACGGCTACAAGCTTTTGAAGATAATTTAGAGAAAAAATATCAGCACCAATCCAAAAAGTGTTATTGAAACAAGAAAGCGGGTTTAAACACTTGGAACAACAACTGAAAAAAATTCACACTCAGGCACAAGAACCCACACAAGGGTTCAAAAGGCACCGGTACAGAACCAAGTCAGTCCAAAGGCACAAACAGCGTGCGAAAAATACAAAGCAATGGGAAAGATGTGGAAAACAGAAAAGGAAAGACTGGTTAGTCAAAATGAGCCCTTTAGACTACGCACAGACTGCTTTATGGAAGAATTACACCAAACTCAACCTTTAGAATCTCCAAGGAAAGGCAGATCTAAGACACTTCCTTTGCAAATTATGCCAGATAGGCTGCAAGATCAGGATAATGTACCAGAAGCCGTAGGTGTGTTTGATCTTGATAGTATAGGGACTAGAAACGGCATAGCTGGATTCTTTGTGTTTGCACTAAAGTAGAGTGGGTGCTATACTTAAAATATAGCTTACTTGAGCCCCAATTATCCGATAAAAGCAAAACCGACAAAAAGGATGAAGTCTAAACAAGACACGAAAAATATACACACAGCAAATCAAGCAACAAACTAGATCAAAATGCTAATGCAGAGAAAGATTAGGCAGATAAAACCGCACTAGAAAGGTGACCTATCTAAAAAAGGGGTTTGCTATGCGGCGCAAGCTAGCAAAAACATTGTGCCCACATTCTATTTTGAGTTTTTTTTGGGGACTTAAAGTCATCGTTAAATTTAAACGATAAGGGCGCGTAGCAAGTTCCCCGTCTATTGAGGCGGGGTTTCCCCTTATAGGTTGCCATTCGTCCATCCTAGTTTAATCGTTAAGAGGTTAGTATGCTATCATGGACTTAATTGTAAGAAAAGCATCTTTCAAAATTTGCTAAGACTTAAGGGTATCTCTTATGCTAAATATTTTTAACTCTACACCTCCCAGTGTTGCCACACTAAAATCATTCTTATACGCTCTCTGTTTGCTCAGTGTTTTTTTAAACCCCATCCATGCTTTTAATCTTAACTTAGCCATCTATGAGGAATATGATGGACCTAGGGCGGACACTTGCCCAGGGGATTTGATCAAAGATGAGGCGTTGCAAGATAAGGTGATATGCGACATCTATGGCAATGCTCGGGATTCAGGAGACATTAATCTAGCTATTCTCAATCGCTTTTACAGCGATTTTTACCACCAAGTGCGCGCAGGGGTAAGCCCGCAAGATCGCCAAAAGGTGCGCCAAATTTCTTTAAAAGCAATCCATCAAAGAAGCAAGGAATGCATCAAAGAGACAGAGTCAAACTTAGAGAATTGGCCACAAGAGAGCCCTGAAGACCCCCCTCCTCCACCCGGTTACTACCCTATGGAGGTTAGCAATTGCATGGAAGATGCCTATGCTAATGCGTTTAGACAAATTAGTGCCCTGCTCTTTGCTAACCCCCAATACACCTCCATTTTTGAAAACTTTTTCTATACCGATCCCCAAAAATACCACAAGCTCATTTTAAACACACAGGACTACCCTCCCATGAATCAATTCTCTGATCAAGCCGCCCAAGATGACTTGATGGATAAAAATGGCAAGTGGCTAGCCCCAGAAATTAGAGAAGCGCATAGGAATGTGCGCCAATGGCTCACAGCCTACCTACAAGGGCAAGATAAGAACTTGCCTAAAGATTACAACCCGCGCGATCTCTCTCAAGGCTATATCTCAGATACTAAAACCCTCAAACAAGGGCACGATGTCTATACCTTCATCTTAGAGATATGGCTAAGAGACTACCCTAATGAATCCCCTTACTACTCTTGTTTGGGCATTTTGCGCCAAGGGCAATTACAGCGCGCCTTTTGTATGGAACAAGATTCCATTGGTTTTTATGTCTATAAGCGCATCCGCTACACGATTCATAACTCTTTCTTCACTCTGAGCATCAAACAGGGCTTAAAGTGTGGGCATCAATCTTACTACACCCCTCATATAGATTATTACACCTTTAGATTGATAGAGGGTCAGTTTTACTTGCACCAATATAGCCGTGAGGTTTTTTATGCCACAGATTGTGATTGGGATAGGGGAAATTCTGAGCACCTCATGACCCAAATTTTTTACCGCCAACCTAGAGACGATCCAGAAGGCAAACATAGAATTTCTATGCAAGAGTTTGTAGATAATATGCCCAGAGGAGACTTTGGCAACCAAGCCATCAAAGCGCGTATGCAAGAGAGTTGTTTGCAAAGGGGTTTGTGCCAACGGGTTAGGGAAGATAGAGTTTATAAAAGACTAGAAAACCCATAAAGGACCTAAACTTTGGGTATATTCCAATAAGCAAGAATATGACAAGGACTATTTATGCGCCCATCTATAACCCTCATTTGGCTCTGCTTACTCTCCATACTTGGGGCTAACCCCTCAGATTTTAACACCAAAACCACTAAACAAGTGTATTTGCATTTTGTCCCCTCTTCTAAACCAAAGGAAGT
>NZ_VKGC01000031.1:0-11890 GCF_007280785.1 Helicobacter mehlei | reverse complement strand
TTTGGTATGGGAGCTTGTGGTGATAGGGTGGTGGATTACCACCCTGTGCCTTTTATTTATGAATATAGAGGGGGGGATTGAAATTGCATTTTGCCTCTTTTGGGAGTAAAATACCCTCCAATCTCGCCCCTGCAACGCAAAAACCCTCTTGCGGAGTGGAGGAGCGATTAAGGTAAATCAACTATTCCCCATCCCCCTCACAATAATCATCCAAGTCCTCTCCCACACACAAGACATCCCTCCCATGTCCCTCGTATGCGCGCGCTTTTTTGGCATCTTTTGGCACCCCTAAGCCTTTTTTGTACAATTTTGCTAACGATAGATAACAATAGGCATTCCCCATGTCTGCGCATTTTTGGTAATAATGTGCTGCCTTTTTGTAATCGCGTGGGATGCGGGGAGTATAGGAGGGTGGTGCAGGAACTTTTTGGTACTCTTCCCAGTTCCTATAAAACAAGCCACCATAAAAATAGGTGTCGCCTAATTCTTTATAGCTATAGTCATCTCCCAAAGCCCCAGCTAATGTTAAATACTCCACACTCTTTTTAAATGCGCCCGCACAGCTCTTGAATGTCTCATATTCACACTTTCCTTGATACATCCCTGCCAAGCTTGCATACCCCAGCGCGTCCCCTAACTCCCCTGCCTTTTTATAATACTCCATCGCCTTATTCTCATCTACATACTCTCCCATGTTGGTGTAGGCATTGGCATTCCCCATTGCCACCGCCTTTTGAAAATACGCCACCGCTTTATGCCTATTTTCTAGGATAGTCCCCGTGCTAAGATTGCTGCTCTCATCTTGATAAATCAATCCCAGCTCATTATAGGCTTGGCTATCCCCCTTTGCCCCTGCTTTTTCTAGCACCGCTACTGCCTTAAGATAGTATTGCTTGGCTTTTTTAAAACTACGCTCAAACCTGAAATCGCCCGCAGCATAAGAGTAGCCTAGTGTTGTGTAGGCATTAAAATCGCCCATTTCCCCCGCCTTTTCAAGATATGACACCCCCTTTTGAAAAATTTTTTGCTTGTATTGGACTTCTTGGGAGTATTGGCTAAAGTCTTTAAGACTGCAAGTATGGTTGCTCCATTGAACCCTAAGATAAAGCAACCCAACTCTTTCATAGATATCTGCCCTCTTTGGGTTCAGCTCTAGGGCTTTGTTAGCGTATGAGAGTGCTTTCTCGCAAGCAAAAGGCTCCCCCTTGGCATTTTTGGCTATTCTGCCACCTGCAACCATGTCTGCTAGCTCAAGATAGGCATCTGCTATCCCCATTTCTCCAGCCTTCTTAAAGTAGTTAAAGGCTTTTTTGTAGTCTATATCCACCCACTGCCCATAGCGATACATCAAGCCCAAATGATAGAACGCCTGCGCCTCCCCTCTTTGCGCCTCCTGTTTGTAAAGTCTAAAGGCTTTGGGGTAGTTTTTAATCTTGTAAGCTGCCTCTGCTTGTTGTAAAGTGTTGTCTTGAGCACCCAGCACACCCACCGCTAGAAACAGCATAATAAGATATTTTCTTAACATCATTGCCTCCTATTGTTTAAGAATTAAACCAAAGGACTTAAACTTTTTAAACAACGACAATAGGTTTTAGCACGATGAGATTTTGCCTTGTGTGGGTCATCTGTACCGCCCTCACTTACGCCCAAGAAGCCACACCCATTCAAATTGATTTCCCCGGACATGTCAATTCTGAATGTGTTTTAAAATTTATCTCTTTGGTGGAGCATAGTTCTTTTAATTTCAAGCAGTGGGATAGCGATCATAAGGGCATTAAGTGGCTTAAAGGTCATATCTCCTACTACATAGACACATGGGATCAAGACCACATTATGGCTAAATTGTATTTTAACTGGAAACAAGACCCCAAGCACCCTGAGTTTTTAGGCACAGGCACAATGGGTTGGGCAAATTATGATCTCAAAACGCACACATTGCAAGATTTATACGGGGATAATCTTACCTTCCCCTTACAATACGCCCACCAACTAGCAACATGTTTGCAATTTTGCGATGCTAGCCAAACTAAAGCCTTGCAGGCGCGCTTTAAAGATCAAAATCTCTACACCCACCCCCTAAAAACCATTGTAGGCAAGGGCAGGGCGTATTTTTACTCTGCTCCTAACAAGCATTGTCAAATCAACAATCTCTTTTTAATCCCCAAAGACAAGGTATATCTTTTACAACAACAAGGCGCATTTGCTTTTGTGGCTTTTAGGCGTAGAAATGGAGAGATTGTTAAGTTGTGGATCAAGAATGATCGGTATGCTAAACCTTGAGATAGGAGTTTCATGAAAAATTTATTTTTAATGCTTAGTTTGTGCCTCTCTTGGCACAGCCTACACGCCTTAGAACTCAAAGAGGCGCAAGCAGTGGTGAAAAAATGGGTAAATGACTATTGGAAAAGAGATGTGGATGTGATAGCAAAAGGGGATTCATGTATCCACAATGACGATAGCTTGCAGTGGAGCGAAACAATCTACGATCAAGAAGATGCCCGCACATTAAGCAAAACCCCCCATGACAAACCCGACAAGTCCAAAGCCTACACTTTGATTTTTTATCGGGGTTGTGCTTTGTTTGTGGGGGCTCAAGCCTCTGATGGCGTGCGCACATGCATGGGCATTTTGCATAAGGGACAATTATCTAAGGGCTTTTGCACCGACACACCCCTAGACATTGAGGTTAAAAATAATCTCTTGGTGATCTCAGCAAAATACCAAGAGGTTGAAATCGATGATCATTACTCCGCCGACCAATATGCCTTTGAAATGTTGCGGGGGCGTTTTTATCTGCGCACTTATAGCAAACAAGTTTTTTCCTGCCACGATCCAGATAATGCGCATGAGTGTCCCGATCCCGGTCTAGCTTATCTCTATTGTTTTTTAGGATGCGATCCGATGAAATTGCTTGGTAGCCATCTTTATTACAGCCAACCTAGGGATGATCCACAGGGCAAATTTAGAATTTCTATGCAAGATTTTTTATATTTTTGGGGCAAGGAGGGGCTAGATGATTATGTAGGAGGAGATAACGACTACATGGATTTTTTTGGCAGGGATGCACTCTTGTATAGGCTAAGAGAAGCGTGTTTTAGGAGTCAAAAATGTCAGTATCTTAATCCCAAAGCCTTGCATGAGGTGTGCGATAAGAATATATACACGCAAGGGCGTTGTTTGTATAGCACTGATTAAAGGAGGTTTTATGCGTTGGGTTGTCGTTTTTTTATTATGTCTGCGAATCGCCTGTGCCTTTAGTTTTGAAGAAGAGGTGCTTTGGCTGGGTGATGGCAGGTCTAATGCGCATATCCAAGCTACCTATCCGGAGTGGTTTTGTGATCACTATAAATCTAAAGATCGAGCCCTGCACGATCAGGTGATCTGCGATGTCTCTGCTGGAGGCATGACAAAGTTTAGCAATGTTGCTTTAACCATGCTCCATCGTTTTTATGCAGATTATTACCAATATGTGCGTGCGCGCGTGAGCCAAAAGGATCGCCAAAAGGTGCGCCAGATTTCCCTGAAATACATTTATAAGGAGGGTAAGGAGTGCAGTGCCACCATGCATGAACAATACAGCTTGGCAGAAAAAGAGGGCACCAATCCGCACACCATGCCTTTTTTTGAAGAAATCAGATGTATGGAGGAGAATTATCTCAGTGCTTTTCAAGAGATCACGCGCCTACTCTTCAACAATCCTACATACGCGCCCATTTTTGCGCAATTTTTCTATCCTAATGCGTCAAAATATCGCAAACTCATTTTTGTGAGCAAAGACAAAGAGGCATTAGCCAATAGGGATCCTACTGACAATGGTTATATGGATACTTTTATGGGGCAGGCAGCACAGGATAATTTGATCGATCAAAGGGGTAGATGGCTCAAGCCAGAACTTAAAAAGGCGCACGATCAGGTGCAACAATGGTTAGCCACTTATTTAAAAGGCAAAAACACCAAGAAATACACAGCTAACATGCAAATCATGACACACCATCAAGAAACTTACACCTTTATTTTTGCAGATTTTAATCATTGGGGCACACATTATTACACCTGCATGGGTATTTTGCACGCTAAACACTTAGAGCGTGGGTTTTGCACTGATAGGAAGGGATTAGGTGTGGGCATGCAACTTTTCATCAAAGGGGCTTTTTTTACTCTCCGTTTGAGCGATAAGTTAAAGCCGGGTAGTGATCTTGCTCATAGGGATTATTTCACCTTCAAACTGGTTGGCAATCAGTTTTATTTGCACCAATATAGCCAAGAAGTGCTTACCTGTCGGGGGAGTTGTTATGATTTGGATTATGACACATCGGTATTGCGCACCCAAATTTTTTACCGCCAAAGCAGGGACGATCCCCAAAATCAAAACCCTATTTCTTTGCAAACTTTCTTTAAGAGCCTAAACAATGGCAATTTTGAAAATCTAATCCATCCAATCTAGGGAGCACGCAATTTTAATATCCAATTCCACTTAGAGTCCTTGACTTTTCTGTTATATCTTGAGGCAAATAAAGTAGAATGGTCGCCTGATGGCAATGGATTTTGATAGTAATGGGCAAGAAGCTTGCCACGCTTTTAGCCAAAAACCTGTAATTTTGCTAGATAGCTACTATGAATCTTTACCATAGCCAAGCACTTATAAAGGAGTTTCAATGATCCGCTTAATAGGCATCCTTCTACTCATAAGTCCCCTATGGGCTGTCAGCGTTAATTTGGTCCAAGAAATGCAACAAGCCCGCGCATTGATGGCAAACATGTATCAAAGAGCCATTCAAGAGAAAAAAGATCATGGCTGTAATGGGCATCTCTACCTAGATGCGATAAAAAAGGACATCACCCCACTTTTAGAGCACCTACAAGCTTTTGTCAATCACACCCCGCTTTTACAATCCCTCAAACCCAAAGACCCCAAGCAAGCCCAAATGATCCAAGCGCTTAAAGCCCTTGAGATGCTCCAACTCTTTAAATTCTTGCGCGCCTCTATCCCTGATATTGATTGTAGAGAGGATTCTACTCTAGCTTTAAAACCTTTTGAAACTGAGCAAAACACCCAAGATTTTTTAAAGGGTTTGGCATTGATCTATGCGCCCTTAATAGAGGCTTACCATCAGGGTTTGGATATAACGGACTATTTAGAGGGATTGCAAAATCATCTTGAGAGTCCATGGCTTTACCCCATCCTTAAGAATAGCGTTTTGCACCAGCAATATATGCTAGGCTATACATACATCAAGGCAGATTCCCCTCCAGCCCGTGCCTTTTTAAAAGATGTCCAAACCACCAATAAATTCTATAAATTGGTGCGTGGTTTTGGTGTTTATGATCACAACTTAGAGGAGCAAAACTTTTTGAATGCGCAAAATGCACGCCTTTTGGGGATTGAGGTGCGGACTATCAATTTATGGCTAGACTATTACAAGGCGCGCGCTCTCACCTTTTTGGGGAATTACCTCAATGCAGAACACAGCAACATGGGAGATTATTGGATCACGATCTACAATGTGTATTTAGATAGGGCTTTTCCTCGTGATAAACTAATATGTGGGGGTTCATGCGTGTATATCAAGGACATGACAGAGGCGATGCAAATGATACTCCCTGATAAACCCACCCCCTGCCTGCAACCCCAGTATTTAAACAAAGAGGCTAAAGCGGTTTGCTTGCAAATCTTCCAAAAACACACCTATAACCCCAAACCCTTACAAAAATACCTAAACTCCTTGCGTTTGATTTCCATTGACAACGCCCCCTGTGTGTATTTGAACTCCCAAGATAAACTCCAAGCATTCAAATCTAACAATGCGCTATGCTTGGCATTACAAAAGCACTTCACAAAGGGGCTTAAATGATCCGCTTGCTTCTCTTAGCTCTCTTGGTCGTAAATCTACAGGGCAAAGAAGATGTATTGACCATCATGATTCAAATAGACAATCCCAAAGAATCCCAAGATACCCAAGAATTTTTCAAGGCATTTAAAGCACTCTATGACTACATGTATAAGTCTGTTGGAGAAATTGAGCCCACAGACCCAGAAGAAAGAATGTCTAGACTCGATCGTATATCAGCGATAGAAGATTATACAGATGCCTCCATCCCCCTAGCCAAAGCTGTAGCCAAGCAAATACCCTTGCTTCACGAATTTAAACCCAAAAACAAAAGAGAAGAGCTTTTCTTAGCCCATCTCAAGGACATGGAAATGCTCCATGTCCTAGATGTGATCGATTATCCTAATGGCAACTACGAACCAAAAGCCACAGCCCACACCTTTTTAGATGTGATCGCCCTTCTCTACATGCCCTTGATCAACGCCCACAAGGCGGGGCTAGATGCGATCGCCTATCTTAAACAACTCCACAAAGGAATTTCTCAAAAACAATGTAACGATAGAGACATTAATAACATTATTCACATATGTACTGACAATATCTTAGCGTTCAATCTTGATGCAATAGGAAAAAACATTGACCCCCATCAACCTTTTAGAAAACGCCTAATCCAAGATATGGATCATATAGAGACACTGATGGGTATTTTTAGCTTAGACTGGGGTATTTGGGCTGGTATAGTTATCAATACGATCCTAAAGAGTAAAATACCTCCAACCTTTATATTTGAGAACGACTTTTATGAATTTGTGAGCAACAACATCCAACGCCTAGACCCAGAACACCTCTCTGATCTCTACGCAGCGCGGATGATCCCCTTAGAAAACAACGCCCCTTTTTACAACCGCTTACAAAATGACAACCCCAAGATTTTAAAAGACACGCTAAAAGATCACCCCACCATGTGCCTAAGCCCTAAATATTTAAGTCCCAAATCTAAGCAAACCTGCCTACAACTCTTTCAAACCCAAACTTATAACGCTAAAGACATTCAAGAACAATTACACCTCGTGCGTTTGATTTCTATTGATGATAGCCCTTGTGTATATTTAGACCCCAAGGATAAAATTCAAACCTTTAAATCTAAAAACGCGCTATGTTTGGCGTTGCAAGAACACTTGACAAAGGAGCAAAAATGATCCGCTTGCTTCTCTTAGCTCTCTTGGCTTTAAATTTGTAGGAAGAAATATGCGCTTTAAGAATTTATACAGGGTGTTATTAGTCAGTCTATGGGTGTTTGCGCGGGCTAAGGAGGGTGCTTTGGATTTTGCGATCGCACAAAAAGCTTTTAAGAGTGAAAATTACACAAAAGCCCTAGAATATTACCAAAAAGCAGAGGGCAAGGCGGACGGGTATTATCTCTTGGGCGATGCCTACAAAGACAAGGATTTTCCCACAGATTGGAGATGGGTTACTCATCAGGATTGCGCTAAGGCTGAGCACCTTAAACAGACGATATACTCCCACTCTAAAACCAAGCATTAAAGGAGTGCAGATATGGCTAGTGTGATTAAAGTGGTGCTAGTGAGTGTATTGGTGTTAGCAAGCATGCATGCCCAAAGCGATCGCGATAGAGATTACGCCATCGCAAAGGATAGTCTCTATACTGAAGACATGCTACAGGCTTTGGAGTATTTTAGCAAACTGGCTAAAGAGGGGGATGCTAGAGGGTATAAGGGCTTGGGAGATGTGTATTATTTTGGTGGTAGAGGCGTGGAAAAAGATTTTAGAAAAGCTTTCCAGTATTACCAAAAAGCTGCCAAAATGGGGAATGTGGGAGCGTATGTAGAATTGGCAGGTTTTTATGCGTATGGCTTTAAAAGTGGTGGTTTTATGGTTGCTAAGAATCTCCCAAAAGCTCTAGAATACTACCACAAGGCTGGGAAAATGGGCAATTCTAAGGCGTATCGGGAGTTAGGCTCTCTCTATAAATATGGCGACAGCGCGCCAAAGGATATTAAAAAAGCTCTCCAGTATTACAAACAATCTGCACTAATGGGCAATGTTGGGGCATGTATGATCTTGGGGGATATGTATAGGTCTGGTAGGTATGTGTCCAAGGATGCACAAAAGGCTATAGAATACTACCAAAAAGCTGGAGACAGTGGTCATAAACATGAAATTGGGGAGACTTTCCACGCAAGCGATGGGTATCTCTCCATAGCAGACATGTATTTGATAGGGGAGGGTGTCCCCCAAGATGACCAAAAAGCCTTAGAGTATTACCAAAAAGCTTACCATAGCAAGGCTGAAGCTTATAATGCTTTAGGGAGTGCTTACAGAAGTCATAGCACTGAAATGACTTGGAATCTGCCTGCTTCTGTAAGAAATATCCCCAAAGCCCTGAAGTATCTTAAAAAGGCAGCAGAATTAGGAAGTATGGACGCTAATACTAGTTTGGGAGATATGTATAAACGGGGCGATGGTGTCCCAAAAGATGATGACAAGGCCGAGGATTATTACTGGAAGGCTTGTGGTTTGGGCGACTCGGGTGCTTGCGATGAAGCGCGAGGGGGAAGAAGCTATTACTAGTTTGGGAGATATGTATAAACGGGGCGATGGTGTCCCAAAAGATTATGACAAGACCATGGAGTATTACGATAAGGCTTGTGATTTGGGCGACTCGGGCTCTTGCGATGAAGCGCGAGGAAGAAGCTATAAGGAATAACCAAGTGATGATGACTAGACCTGCAAGCATGTTAAAGATTATATTGTTTTGGATGTGTTGCTTAGGGGTTGTGTATGCCAGCGATGCGGATATTTACTTTGCCTACGCCATAAGGGCTTGGGAGTATGAGGACGCACACACAGCCAAGATCTACTTTTCCAAACTAGCCAAAATGGGGGATAGACGGGGGTTTAGCGGTTTGGGCATGCTCGATGTAAATTGGTGGGATTATGCAGGCTTTATAGTTCCGGATAGAAGAGAGATATATCGAAAGGATCGTGTCAAATACAAAGAAGCGCTCCAATACTTCCAAAAGGCTATGGACATGGGCGATGGATTAGGGTTTTTTGGGTTAGGGTATATGTATTTTTATGGAAAAGGTGTCTCAGAAGATAAAACAAAAGCCCAACAATATCTTCAAAAAGCCTGCCAAATTTGGGAAAAGGAAGGCAAAGAGGGGAATGTGCAAGCCTATGTCTTTTTGGGGAGATTGTATGCAGGACAGCTGCAATATAAGGTGCCTGACTTTTACAACGATCCTCAAAATCCGCTACTTACTTTAAAAAGGTGATGGAGATGGGGGATCCTAGGGGGTATTTTGAGCTAGGCGAGTTTTATAAAAGGAAAGAAACGGATGCGCGCGCAGACAAAAAGTTTCAAAGCGCATGGGAGTATGAAAAAAAGCAGATGAATACTACCAAAAGGCAGCAGAACTAGGGTATGCGATCGCTTATTGTCGTTTGATGAAGTTTACACACGATCGCGACGGAATCCGTGAATACCTCCAAAAATCCGCGGATATGGGGTATGGGACGGCTTGTTATGAACTAGGCTATGAAGCCTACTATTGGGATCGAGACACACAAAAAGCCTTAAAATATTTCAACAAGGCTTGCATAATGGGTGATTACGAATCTTGTTACCTTGTGTATCATATCACGGGGAAAAAACCCGCTGAACCTGTGGAAAAGGGCTTTTGGGATTGGTTGCGTGATTTGTTTTAAGAATTAATTTGTCCTCTTGGTAAAACCTGTGAAAACCTAATTGCTCGATTCAGGTGCTGTCTTGGCTGACAAGCTTTTTGATACCCCATAGCACAGGCTTTTTGGACATACCGCAGTGCTTTTGCTTCATCTTTTGCAACGCCCAAACCAAGTTTGTATGCCACCCCTAAGTTGTGATAGCCTCTAGCACTCCCCAACTCTGCAGCTTTTTGGAAGTAGGTGATGGCTTTAAAATAGTCTTGATTGACACCCACACCCTTGGCATAAACCAACCCCAAGTTATTATAGCCCTCAGCATCCCCCATATCTGTGGCTTTTTGGAAATACTGCAAAGCCTTAGCATCATCTTTGGCTACACCATAGCCATTGGCATATAGCACACCCAAACTACTATACCCCCGAGCATCTCCTAGTTCTGCGGCTTTTTGGTAGTATTCTAGGGCTTTGGAGTAGTCTTGGGGGACACCATAGCCCAAATCATACATAATACCCCAGTCCGTAAAACCCTCTGGCATCTCCCAGTTCTACTAATTTCTCCCAGTAGATGATAGATTGGGTATAATCCCTAGTGTGCATATAAGACTTTGCGAGCTTATAGTATTCATCTGCTTGGCTATTGGCAAAACCCACGCCAAATGCTAGCATACACACAAGGAAAACACGCAAAATATGCTTTTTGAAGCCGATTGGCGATAACAAAATGCCTAAGCCGTGTGGCCTTTTAGCAACTCCAAAGACTGCAAAGTGAAACCCATTTTTTAGAGCTCCTAAAAGCTCAACAACCCTGCCATTAAAAACGGGCAAGTCGATGCCCTTGGACTTGGCAACAACTTCTAAAGTGCTTTTGGGCTTCGCTATGTCGCCATCCTCTAAAACGGTGTTAAGATATACTAAACGTTGCCCCTCTGTGTTTAAGGCTTTAGGGATAGAAAAAGGTTTGAAAGCCATGTCAAAACTCCTCTTCTAAGATTTCTTGTGCTCTCATTATATCCTTTTGTTGCGTGCTTTTGTTGCCTCCGCACAAAATTTGCCCCTTAATCCTTGCTATGGTTTAAAACAAGTCATATGGAAATCCAAACATCATCAATCGATGGCGTGGGATTTTACTTTGCAAAGGCTATAGCAAGCCCGCACACTTGTTATATAATATTGTCCATCTATATTTAACACAATTAAAAATATAATTCATTTGATTAATCAAAATCTTAAATATTTTTTAATGGATTAAATATTATACTTATTTAGTCGGCGATGCATCTATGCAAGTAACCCAGAAAAATCAAAACGAGGTGCTTATGATTCTCTCCACCATCAACAAGAAAGGCGGGGTGGGTAAGACCGCCTTTAGTTTCTCCATTGCTAAAGATTTAGATTTGTTCTTGCAAAGCAATGACTCTTCTATCATTGAGAGCATTTACCCTGATAAAGCTAAGATTAGCACCCGCCCCTCTTTGATCGACAATTGTGTCTATGACTTTGGGGGCTTTATCCAAAGCGGGGTTTTAGACATCGCTCAAGCTAGCCAAGCCATCATCATTCCCTGCACCCCTCTTTACAACGCCCTACTAAAGACCATTGAAACCATCCAAGAGTTGCAAGCTTTAAAAGTGCCCTTAATGGTTCTCATCACGGATTACCAAAGCCTAGAGGAAAAAGAACAAGCTAGCTCTACCTTACAATCTAACTTCACAGACTTAAACTTTTTCTTTTTTAAACGCTCTAAGATTGTAGAAAACTCTATGCGTAAAGGGCTGAGCTTCAAAGAGCTCTTTTTACAAACCCCACTCTCTAGACTCCATTACAAGACTTTCATCACAGAATACCAACGCCTTTTAGACACTTTGACACAAGGAGCAATCAATGAGCGAAAACACCCCTAAAACCATTCAAGACGCTTTAAAGAATGCCAGCAATGCCCAAGAGAACACCTTTAAGGCCAAAGACAAAGCTAAACCGGGCAGAAAGCCCCTACCTCCCCACTTAAAACAAAACCACACCATCACTTTTTACTTGTCCCAAGAGGAATACGACACCCTCAAAGCTCTAGCTGATCAAGAAGCCGATAGTGTGAGTTTTTTTGTGAAACGCTATGTGTTGAAGCATTTAATAAGAGGGTAAAGACAATCCTTGACTTCCAAGCATGCAAATATAATTTTAGGGATAAAGTGCTTAAACTACAGATTGCGCGCCTAGAGATTAGGCGAGCTTAAATCACTCACGGAGAAAATTTATATGAAAATATTAAGAACATGGTTATATTTTTTAGCCTGCTTTCTAGCATCCTTACATGCTATGGACGATCGCAAAGCGATGGAACAGGTCAAACAGTG
>NZ_VKGC01000030.1:0-11937 GCF_007280785.1 Helicobacter mehlei | reverse complement strand
ATTTAGAGAATGCCAAGGGCAATCCAGTTATTATCGCGGCCGCTGAAAAGGTGGCTAGGATGTTCAGCGATTTAAAAATCAGCCTCTATGGCAAAGAAAGCCTATTGCCCACTGAAAGCACCCAGAACGATTACACCCAGATGACCACCCAAGAGCTGTTAAAATTGGCTAATGACCCACCCTCTTAAATGCCTCTAGCAATTGGGTGGCGTGATCTAATTTCTCTGTGCAAGTCTTTAAGTCTTGGGATTGCAGGTGGGAATAGTGTTGCGCAATGCTTTTAAGCTGTAGGGGCTTTTGCGCGTTATAAGTTTCCCAGTCTAGTTCTAGCTTTTTGATTTGGGCATTTTGGTGGTCTAAGTGTTCTTGGGCGATTTTAAGCCTCTCTTCATAGAGGGTGGCTTTTTTATGGTAGTGCCATAGGCCCCCCAGCGCGCTTAAAAGGGCAATGCCCAAACTTATAAGCGGTAGAACAACTAGATTCATTTGCGCAACCCCAAAATCTTTTTAACCACTTCTAGCGCGTTATCTAACCCTAGATAGCCTATCGCCGCGCTCACCCCCACCTTTGCCAAGTAGGGTAAATCGGTCGCAGAGAGTATCCCAAAGGCACAGATGCACAAAAAAGAGCTAGTTAGCACCACAACCAGGGCATTACGCGCACTCTGTTCGGCATTGTTAAAATAGTTTAAACCCCCGGCTAGCAAACCCACGAGTGCAATGGGGATGAGTTCTAGCATCTCCTCTAAATGCGTGTTCATCATTCTAGCCTTTCCCTTATCTCCAACATTAAAATTTGTTTGCTAATGCCGTGTTTTTGCGCCTCTTTGATCAGATCGTCAATCACGCCGGCAGTGCTTGTGTTGTCTTTTTTGTTCTCTTCTTCTTTGATCAGGGCTTTTTGCAATTGTTCTTTTATTTGTTTGGTCGCGGGTGTGCTATCTTTATTGCCCACAAAGATCAACAAGGTGGCGATCGAGGAATTGTATTTGATGAAGTAGTGGATATTTTGGGCCACTGAAAGCACGAGGGCAAGGGCGATGAACACTCCCACAAGGGCCTTAAGCCTTTCTTTAGAGGGGGACATTTTTAATCCCCCTCTTCTTCATCTAGCCCAATGATGGTGAGGCTAAAGTTTTCCACCCCGTGGGTTTCGCACAGGTTGTAAAAGCGTTCCACCGCCTTAGTGCTTTCTGTGATCTTGCCACTCTCTTTGTTATACCCTAAACCCAGCAGGATACAGCCCAGCGTATCGATGGCGTCATTGCCAATGTGGATCATGATGCGCCGATTGGCAAAGCCTAGGACTTCGGGGGTTTTTAACCATAGGGCCTTATTGCGCCCATTGGTGCCTTTTTGGCGGTAGCTAGGTGGGACACACACGCCACTATCAGCCCAAGCTAGGCTGTATTGGCGGGGGATGATGGGGCGGTCCAAGCCCGCCTTATCTGTGGGCTTGCCGCTATTTTCCATTGTGTAACAGCTGAAAATCTCTGTTTTGCCCGCCCAGACCACCAGCCGCCCCAAAGTGCCTTTTTCTTTCTTCCCATTTTTGGCAACTTCTTTGGAAGTGTGTTGCCTTGTGATGATGACCTCAAAGAGGTTAGCCATTTTTTGCTCCTTGCGTTTTAATTTTTGGGGGAGCAATCTTAGCCCAAAGTAGTTCCCCAAAAAAAGGGTTAATTCGGCAGTGCCCTAGGCTAGAGGCTTTAAAACCAAGATGCGCTTTTTTAGGTTAGCCCTTGTGGCTTAAGACCCCCCCTTTAAATCTGAAAATTTTCAAAAAGTCCTAAGACAACAGACAAAGCGACTCTAGTAAGTAAAGTGGGTTTGGGGGCACTTAAGTAAATTTTGGGACTTTGCCCCCATTTTAAAAACAGGACTCTTTAAAAATTTAAGTGCTTGACACATTTAAAAAATTTGGGTAGCATTCTAGGACTTTAATGTTCTTTGACTTGTTAGACGCGCCCAAATTGAGCCAAAAATAGACACTTTGGCACAATAGGCAGGCTTAAACCCCCTAGGGTAGGGATTTATTAGGGGCGGTGTTGTAGTGAAGTTCAATACTAACCAGAAAAATTTAAGGAAGTTCAATACTAACCAGAAAAATTTAAGGAACGGGGTGGTAGAATTGGGTTTCTTTTTGGTGGTTATTTTTAGAGGGCTTATAGCTCAGGTGGTTAGAGCGCACCCCTGATAAGGGTGAGGTCAGAGGTTCGAGTCCTCTTAAGCCCACCATTTCCTTTATATTTTTAATAATTTTTTTGGGGGATTAGCTCAGTTTGGGAGAGCGCCTGCTTTGCACGCAGGAGGTCAGCGGTTCGAGCCCGCTATCCTCCACCATTTTTAACCAAGTTCGCTTTTAATCCTAACTCTTGACACCAAGTCCTAGAATATTTACAAGCATTTATTTTTGGATCTATGCGCAACATAGTATTTCTCATTGGAACAGACCTAAAACATAGGCACAGGCACGCGGTAAGCAAAATTCAATAAAATTGTGCCTAGCCCCTCAAAGTCAATCTCCAATTTGGCTTCCTGCGCGGATAAATAATCTAATTTAGCAAAGGCAACCAAATAACCCTTAGCATATCGGTTGGTCGTGTAAAGCACATCATCAAATTCAGCTTTGCCAATCTCGCGACTCCACATAGGCTCGATCGCACCATGGGTTCCATAGAGTTTATAAGAGATCATGTCATTCTCATAGATACTAGAATCTTGGCTAAGCACTTCCACAAAGAAAAATTCGCGTTCATGGTAGATTACGGGATCTACATCGTTTAAATGCGTGGTAAACACGCTCACAACGGGGCGTAAATTTTGGATGATCTCGCCCTTGCGGGTCGCTTGGGTGCGTTTTTCGGCTAAAAAGTCAGGCTTGTAGGCTTGGTGAAACCCCTCTCCACACCCCGCCCACAACAACACCCCCAAGAGAAGTAAAATTCTCATGTTATAATCCTCCCATCTTGATTGAAAGCAAATAGATGAACCTTATTTTAACCCAAGATTTGTGTGATGCAGAGGTTTTGGCCCTCTTAAAGCGCGCCAATACATTTCTAGCCCAAGATTTGCAATATGGAGGGTCCTTAAACCATAAGGTCATTGTGGCGTTGTTTTTTGAGCATTCCACCCGCACGATCGCTAGCTTCCAAAATGCTGCCTTTAGATTACACGCCAATTTTAACGCCTTTAATATCCAATCTAGCTCGACCAAAAAGGGCGAGAGTTTACTCGACACCCTCTTAAACCTGCAAGCCATGCAAGTGGATTTGCTCATCACACGCCACCACCACTCCAGCGCAGCGCATTTTTTTGCCAAGCACCTTACATGCCCGCTGATCAATGCCGGGAGCGGGTCGCTAGCCCACCCCACCCAAGCCCTGCTAGACTTGCTCACCCTTTACAACCACTTTGAGGGGCAATTACAAGGCAAGACCATCGCCCTTGTGGGGGATATTAAAAACTCTAGGGTGGCTAATAGCAATTTAGCCCTCTTGCCCCGCTTTGGGCTCAAACCCCTGTTGGTTGCTCCCCCGCATTTCTTGCCCAAGACCTCTTTTGATCACACCCATGATCTGCAAGAAGCCCTAGAAGTGGCAGACATTGTGATGAGTTTGCGCACCCAAACTGAGCGCCATTCTTTGCAAACCTATGGGTCGTTGCAAGATTATGCACACCATTATTGCTTAAAACAATCCATGTTAAAAGATAGAGAAATTGTGATCTTACACCCCGGACCCGTGCACCGTAATATTGACATCGAAGACGCTTTGTTAGACGATCCGCGTTGTAAAGTCCTCGAGCAAGTCAAGCTAGGCGTGGCTTTGCGCATGGCACTGCTCGAATCAATGTTATCTGAGTCTGTGTAGTATCTCGCTAAACGCATTTTTAAAGGCCATTAAACCCTTTTCCAAGAGTTCCGAATAGAGACTGGAATATAAAAAATTTTTAGCGGTCGCGCTGAGATTTTTAGAGAGGGCGGGGGGTGGGCTAGGCTCGTTGTAATAGGCGTGCAAAGCCTCTAGGGGGGCGGTGCTGATGCTATGCTCAAGCTTTAGGGCTTGGAGGTAGTAATCTTTGGGCAGTATGGGGTCCTTAACCCCCGTGCTGGCAAAGAGGGGGTAGATAGTGTTAGATACCTCCCGCACTTGTTCATAACACGCTAGGGCATTGCCAATCCCGATTTTATTGCGCAAGTGTTGTTGAGTCCATAAAGAGAGGTAGGAATGTTTTAATAAGTCATTGGCTTGGGTATCCACCCTAGAAACAAAGATACTCACCACCGCCATCGGGGCTTTTTTTAGGGCTAGGGCACATCGGCGCGCCTGATTAGGGCTAAAAACCAAGGTGGCATTTAAAGGCATGTCCTCGCCCTCTGCCAAGCGTTCCATCACCTTAATCCCCTCGTTGGTAGCGGGGATTTTGATCATCACATTGGGCATGCCAATGCGCTCAAACAACGCCCGCGCCTCTACAATGCTTGCACTAACATCATTTGCTAAGTTGGGATCAACTTCTAGGCTAATATAGCCCGTGGCTTTGTTTTTCTCCCATAGAGGCAATAACATGTGTGCGCATTGCTTAATATCCTCAATCACCAAAGATTCATAAATATCCTTAGCTGGGGTGTTCGTGGCTTTAAGTTGCTTGATAGACTCTTGGTAGGCTGGGGAGCTCAAGGCTTGGGCAAAAATAGTGGGGTTAGAGGTCGCCCCAAAGATGTGCCTCTTTTCTAAGAGTTCCTTAAACTGCGTGGTTAAAAAAGTGCACTCAATAAAATCACACCACAGATAATGATCTTTCATGTTCTCTCCTCAAAGTAAGTTTTCACCACTTCTCCATCATCAAAGGGTAGGTTTTGATTGCCAACAATCTGCACGCTCTCATCGCCCTTACCCAAAATCAGCAATACCTCATCGCTTTTGAGTGCCTCAAGAGCTAGAATGATCGCCTCTTTGCGATCAACCTCCAAGATCACTTGGGTGCGCTTGTGCTTAGGGATACCGGCTAAAATCTCTTGCATGATCTCTAGGGGATCTTCATCTCTAGGGTTATCCGAGGTGATATAAATCTGCATGGCATGTTGGCTAGCAATCGCACCCATTAAGGGGCGTTTGGTCCTATCCCGATTACCCCCCGCCCCAAAAAGTGCCTTGATCTTGTGCCCCTTAAAACTATTAAAAATCTGCTCAAACCCATCGGCGGTGTGGGCAAAATCCACAATCACCAAAGGCTTAGCATGCACCACTTCCATACGCCCCTGCACGCCCAAGAAGTTTTGCGCCAATACGCTTAACTTCTCTAGATTCTCTTTTGTTAAAAGCTTCACACACAAGAGCCCCCCCAAGAGGTTATAAAGATTATGTAACCCCATTAAAGGGGAGTGCAACAAACACGCCTCATGCCTGCTCTTTTCTGGTGATCGATAACGCATACTGGGATTTTCCCAAAACTCCACATGCGCGCTTAGACTGGGCGATAAAGAATACGCGCTCACACTCAAATGGCTTTTACTCTCAATGCCATACCCATAGGCATTTGTGGGGTTAAAACGCACATGGGGATCATCCCGGTTAATGATCTTCAAGCCCGTATCGTTTAAAAATGCATTTTTGACTGCCCGGTATTCTTCTAGGGTGTGGTGGTAGTCCAAATGATCGCTGGTGATATTGGTGATCACTTTGGCACTAAAATCTAGCCCCAAAATGCGCTCTTGGGCGATCGCATGCGAGCTAACTTCCATGACAAAATAACGTACCCCCTCTTGCTTGGCGCGCTCAACATCGCTATAAAGCTCCAAAAGTGGGGGTGTGGTGAGTCCTTTTGGCTTTAAGCGTCTATCATTACAAAAAAAACCCCTTGTGCCCAGCAACGCACAGCCATAGCCCAAATCCAAAAGCAAGGAATAAATCAGACTTGCGGTTGTGGTCTTGCCATTGGTGCCGGTGATCCCAATGATATGAGGCCCCAAATCAAAATGATTTTTCAACTCTGAAGCGTGGATATAGGGTGTGTTGGGGAATTTTTCTAGATGGGCTTGCACAAAGGCTTGGTTACTAGGGGTTTGGAGCAACAAACAATGCGGATCGCCCAAATCGCGTGTGTCATCGCTAATGGCACCAAATACACGCCCCAAAACTTCTATGCGTTTGGCAAGTTTCATTTTTTAGAGGCTTTGAGGGTTTGTTTTTCTAAAAGGAGGGCTTTTTGCAAGATGGCACCAATGCGCTTATCATACCAAAGCAACTCACGCATGTTTTCGATGTAGGAGATCGACATCTCATAAAACTGGTTGGCGACCAAATTGTCTAAAAACTCATAAAAGTCCTCTTTTTTATCAAAGATCACCTTGGTGCTGAACATCAGATTTTCAAAGACCTCTTTAAAATTTTTACCCACACACATCGCCTTAAAATCAGCATATAAAATCCCATCCAAGCTCTCTGCTTTGAGCTGGTTTTCTTGCCCAAACATCCGCGCCATTTTGCTCAAACTCTCATCAAAGGAATTGATCAAATCCATGATTTGGTTTTGGATACTAGTTTTATAACGGCGTGGCTGGGAGTCTAGGAGGTTTTGGTAGAGCTCATAAAAACTATGGGCTTCTTTGGGGAAATCTAGAGCAATGTCGCTTAAAAGTAAGCCGATTTTGGCATGCGCATCCAAAGGTTCTAAAAACAAGGCTTGGGAGAATAAAAACAACGCCCTAAAATATTGCTTCTGCAAAAAAGCCTTATAACCTTGCGTGTTTAAGGATCGTTTCTTAGGATCGCTTATGGACATGCGCCCTCTTTGAAAAGTTGCCGGTATTGCTCTTTGGATACATGCACCACCTGCATATCGGGGTGAATCTCCTCTTGTAAGCACCGCTCAATGCCAAATTTAAGCGTATTGGCACTGCTAGGACAGCCCTTGCAAGCCCCCTCTAGGCTCACATAGACCTTTGCCTCTTTGATCCCTAGCAACACCACATCGCCCCCATCTCTTAAAAGCATGGGGCGGATTTTCTCTAGGGCTATCTCCACGGGTTTTTGTAATTCTGCATCGCTAAAAACCATCATCACTCCTTAAAGCCTTTCATTATAGCTTATATCGTATTCTGAGCAACTTATAAATATATTGGCAACCCTACAGCAATAATTTAACCAGCCCAAAACCCCCCACCAGCAATACGCCCCACAAAATCAAAGCCAAGCTAAAAGCCTTGCCACCCAGTTCTAAAAACTGCTTCAAATTGACCTGCAAGCCTAAAGCCACCATCGCACACACCAAGCACACAACTGAGAGTTCTTGCAAAACCCGCACGCCTTGTGTCAAGGTTTGTGCATCCACAAAGCCACCAAGCTTAGGCAAAAGCGAATGCGACACCACCACGCCCAAAAAGGCAAAAGCAAAATAGGGGATTTGCAAGGGCGTTTTTTGCGTGCTGGGTGTGGCGCGCTTGAGATAAAACAACACCCCCAAGAGCAAGGGGATGAGCATGATCACGCGCACCATTTTAAGGGTGATTGCGACCTTTTCGGTCTCCGGTGAAATGGCACTAGCCGCACCCACCACATTAGCCACTTCATGTAAGGTCGCACCAATATAGATTCCCTCATGCAAAGGGCTTAGTGGGATCAAGCCTAGCTGGTAGAGCAGGGGGTATAAAAACATGCTTAATAGCCCAAAAACAATCACAGAGCCCACAGCCACCACGCCCTTATGCGGTGCCGATTTAAGAACACTCTCTAGGGCTAAGACCGCCGCTGCCCCGCACACCGCACTCCCACACGCCACCAACATCGCCAAATCCAGCTCCAAGCCCATTTTACGCCCCACATACACGCCCAGCAAAAACACCCCCACCACCACGATCAAGGCGATGATCAAGGGCATATAGCCATAGTGCAAGATGTCATGCAAGGTTACATTAAAGCCATAGAGGATAATACCCAAACGCAAGAGTTTTTTAGCACTAAAATGCACGCCCGCCTGCGTGGTTGTGGCGATTTTGGGATAGACAAAGGAGAATCCAAAACCTAGGAGCACCCCCACTAAAAGTGGGGAAATATGGTGTTGTGCCAATACGGGGAAATGTGCCCCATAAAGTGCCAACGCACTCAGTCCAGCCACGAAGATAAGCCCTAAAAACATCTAACCCCCAAGCGTGATTTAGAGCACTAGGATAGCACAAAAGGGCAATGATTGGCTATGAGATGGGGGTGCTCAAGGCGTATTTGCGCTTTAACCCCCTTATTTGCCTCAATCTCCTATAACGCCCCTTTTACACAAGAGGAATCCATGTCTAGCCAAAAAGAAGCTCATAGAAGATCAAATCAAAGACGGGTTAAAGACGCTCAAACTGCATTACTACGCCAAAACAAACCCGATCAATTTTTGCATGACGACATTTTATACGCCAACACGCTCCAAGGTTACTTCTTTGAAACTAGCTGTGGTCTTTAAACAGCTACACCAGTGCCAACACCGTAGCCAAAACCGCCATTTTTTAAATAGATGTTAAAGCGACATCGTTTGTTTTGGATCATTCCAACCCCTCTAGGGCCTGCATCGCCTCTTCATTGCCAAACTCCACAGCTTTTTCTAAGAATTTTTTAGCCTTTCCACGCTTTTTGCCCGTGCCAATCCCCATTTTATAAGCCATCCCAATTTGGTAAAGGGTTTTACCAGTGTACTCCTTAGCAACCATGTTTTTGTTAAATTTTGTTACTTGTAAGAGTTTAAGATTAATGATATGTTTAAAGACTGAACCCACCATGAGATCAGAAATTGGATCGATGCCTAAGCCTCCATGATTTAAAAATGTTGCCATCCCATTAGCTCCCGATTCAATAATGATCTGCCTATACACTTTGAGGGCTTTCTTGGGGTCTTTAGGTACGCCCAGACCTTTTTGAGCCATGGTGGCTAGACCGTAATCAGTGAGCATGTAAGCAGTTGCAGCTTTTACTGGGCTAAGTCCTCCAGCAGCCAGATCTTCTGTGTTGCCTTTCTGCTTACGCCAAGCTTCTAGCCTGCGCCATACGGAATCAAAATAGGTTTTAGCCTGATAATAATCCACCTTTGTCCCCCTACCCTCTAAGTAGCAAATCCCTAAAAAGGCCGTGCCTAGAACATTATCGTCTGCATCTGCCTGCTTGAAGTGCTCAAAAGCCTCTTTGTCGCGGTGTTTGCTTAGGGCTTCATACCCTTGTTCAACTTGCTGGCCTAGGGAATAGTCTACCCAATACGCCCTCAAAGGGGTACATACAAGCCAAAAAAATCCAAACAACAATGCCCATTTGCGTAAACTAACCGACATGTTTATCCTTTTATTTAAATTATTTAAAGATCACGCATAGCCTTTAAGGCTTCCTTATTGCCTAAGTCAAAAGCCATGTTGAAACATTCCTTTGCCTTTTTGTGGCTTCTGCCTGTGCCTACCCCCATTTTATAAGCCATGCCCATTTTATAAAGGGTTTGGCCCACCAAAATTTTAATAAAAGGGAGTCGGCGTAAAAGCGCAACGGGCAATTTTTTCAAATTAAAAGTCTTCGAAACTGGGAGGCGGGCTAAACCACCTACATAAGGCAACATATTTGTTAAAGACCATCCATGCCCGTTATTCGCCCCTACATTGGCTAAGATCAGTTTATAAAGCTTAAACGCTTTTTTGGGGTCTTTTTTACCCTCCAAGCCCTCTTCATACATGTGGGCTAAACTCAAATTCACCACAATCATGGCAGCACTAAGGTAAGTTGGGATATATGGTTCCCTCTCACCAAGGAGGCCCTCACCAGGGTTACTCCCATCAAGACTATTGTATGTATGTGCTTTAGACACTTCTTTCTTAACCGCAGGATTGTTCAGTACAATATGGAAATAGACTTTGGCTTTATTGAGGTTAGCCTCAACCCCTAAGCCATAGGCATAGAGCCTACCCAAAAGTGCCGTACCCAACACATCGCCTTTTTTATTGGCCTGCTCGTAAATCTCATAGGCTTTCTTGTAATTTTGATTGAATAGATCCGCTTGAATGCCCTCGTATAAAGAAGGGCTGATCTTTTCATCAAAATTCTCATCCCCTCTTAAGGGTGCAAACGCTACCCACAATGCCAAAAAACCTACTAGGATTTTTTCAAGCACAGACCAAAAACCGTGATTGACTCGTTTTTCATAACACATCAATTTTCCTTTCCTTGAGAGAGTTTTTTAACGCTTTGGCAAGCTTTATCTACTGCCAACAACAAGACCACTTGCCACACACGCTTTTTCAACACAACGCAAGATTTTATTTTGAAATCCACTTTTAAAACTTGGCATCATGAAGTTTTAAACTTCATTTTTTAAGAGGCTAGGGCTTTAAGATTTTTACAGCTTACTTGCGCTCTTTTAAAACTCTTAAATCTTCACAACCCCGCTTATCACCTAGTCGGCAAGCCTTTTTATAATATTCTTCGGCCTTAGCTTCTGATGCCCCCTTTGGGAACACACCTGTTGCCGTTGCGCACTCAGCACTTCCGTATAAAGCCCCCAAAGCAGTATAAGCCTCAGCATCCCCCATCTTGGTAGCTTTTTCATAGTATCCTAGAATTTTTGGAAGGGCACTTGTGTTTTGACCATCTGTGTTTTGACCATCAACAAATATGTTTTGATTATCTGGACTTTGACTATCATAAAAATCATGGTCGCAATAGAGATTCCCCAAAGCAGTATAAGCTTTGGCACTTCCCATTTTTGCCGCTTTTTTATAGTATTCCTTGGCTGCTTGGTAATAAGAATCTGCCATGCTGTAATAAGAATCTGACATATCCTTGTATTTCTTTGACTGCTCGTCCGTCAGCTTACGAAAATCTTTACGATTTTCCGGAAGATTTTCCATACCTTTGTTATCGTAATCTTCGGCTTTTTCAAAATAAAATTTTGCAGCTTTGAGATACGCATCCACATTATGATTTTGAGGCGCATTGCTTAGGATTTTGCTTAGGGTTTCAGCTTTTTGACAAACCTCTTTATCTCTCGCAATTTGGCAAAATTTTTGGTAATAATGGTGCGCCACTTTGCCATCTTGCTCCACTCCCATGCCATTCTCATACATGACCCCTAACATGCCATATGAGCTAGCATTCTCCATTTTTGCCCCTTTTTGGAAGTATTGCAGGGCTTTAGAGTAATCTTTAGCAACACCTTTGCCATTGAAATACATCAACCCCAAGTCGAAATAAGCCCTAGTCTCCCCCATATCTGCCGCTTTTTGGTAGTATTGCAGGGCTTTAGAGTAGTCTTTATTCTCATCGTAAGACTTTGCCATTTTGTAATACTCATCTGCCTGACTATTGGCATAACAAACCCCTAAAACCACTGCGAGCCCTAGCAAAACCCGCAACACACATTTTTTAAACGCCACTGACATTTTTACTCCTTGTCAAGATTTAGATTTAAGACTTAATTCTGTAGCTTTCTGCAAGTAAGCTTTTGTTTCATTCCCTACCATACAAAAGCAAGCCAGCTCAAAAAGAGCCTGCCCCAATGCTTTACATCTCCAGTCATCACTAGAATAATGATCTGCCATGATGATTTCAAGGTCAATTTTGTTTTTTTGATTTGTTAAGTCCAAAACTATATTGCGCAGTATTTTGGACACTTCTAGCAATCTAGTTTGCAAAAAATGTAAGAGTTCAGATAAAAACACTTGGAGAACCCCAAAACTATCAAGCGTAGCACCCATGATTGCCCACTTCTTGCTTTTTAAACTTTTAAAATCTATAAGATGAAAGGCAGGAGTGGAAAAAGGCGAGGGGTTAGAACAAAACTTTAGTTCAGCTGTGCTTAGTGGTTGTATGGGGGGGGGGGGGGGGTAAAATAAGGCCAGGTTTTAAGGGTCCATACAAGGGCCCAAGGCCATTTTTAATCGCTGGGGTGTGAAACGCCAGGGGTGATTTTAGGATGGTT